>DAONFN010000199.1:0-6274 GCA_035403625.1 Bacteroidales bacterium | reverse complement strand
TGGAGACTCAACTGGGCCATCTTGCGGGCATAATTGGACAAAGTACTTGCCGAATGCCCCGACAGACGCACTTTATCGTCCATCTCTTCGTATAGCTTCTTAAACCCACGGATTTGATGGCATGCCTGTTCTACAACAGTGAATGACTTTTTACGTAGCTTTGATTGTGTTTTCATATCGTATTGGTTTTGAGATAACCCTTATACGATGAATTCACAAAAAAGCTATCCCGCTGCCCGGAAACGGGTGGCGGGATTTAGTGCAACAAGCCGTTTGGGGGGATAATTTCTTAAGAAAAACTTGCGTTCATTACCAATTTTGGGTACTTTTATAGAAACCAAGAAGCAATGGGCAAGAACACATCAGTATCATTAGACGATCATTTTGAGGACTTTATCCTGATAAAAATTGAGAAAGGAAGATATCATTCTGCAAGTGAGGTGATCCGGGCAGGACTAGGATTACTTGAACACGAAGAAAACAAGTTGGATGCCTTGAAGGTTGCTCTGGAGGTTGGTGAAAATAGTGGGATTGCAAAGAATTTTAATGCAAACGGGCACTTAAATTCTTTGCATAAGAACCCCCTGAAATCATGATCAAGTATAATCTGACGAATGAAGCGATTTTAATGTTACTCTTTATCAAGCTTTCCGGTTGTATTGAAAGCTACCCTGTTCCCGCTGAAAGATGAAAACCAGGTGCGATCAGTTCAGAGATCAATTAAGCAAGCAAATTCCGGCTGCAGGATTACAGGAAGCGCCAAAATTGAGAGTATAAAATCGGGAACGCTTTATGAAGCTGACATCAAAACAGGAATGAAGAAGGAAGTCATTTACAAAGAAGAAGGTACATTTGTAAAATGATTTTTTTGAGACTGTTCAAACTTGAATTGAACTTACACAAACTTCTAATATTTACCATTCTAGCTGGGCTTTTTGTATTTAGCCCAAGTCTGATTGTTGCTCAGGGAGGAGGGCCTCCAATGCTTACTACAGACCCCGGCACTCCGGGAAAAAATCATTGGGAGATAAATACTTCGTTGAATTATCATTTTTCCACTCCGTCAAATATTCAAATCCCGACTACGGAGATAGTTTATGGTATTGGCAATCATTATCAGGTTTCTGTTCAGTTACCTATGCTTGATGTTGAATGGAATAAATCCCATTTTACTACTTTCACACAACCTCAGATGGGAATCAAATGTCAATTGTCGGACGAGCAAAAGCAATCTATTTCGGTTTCCGTTTATCCACAAATAATTATACCCATACAGAAAGAAACACACACACAGATTTTTATCCCATTAGAGTTCGAAAAAACTTTCAAAAATTTTCGCGTCGGTGAAGAAATAGGATATTTTATTCTCAGCCCCACTATCATTTTCAATGGAACAATTGTTGGATATCACTTTAAAAACGATTTAGAATTGATGGGCGAATTTTATCTTTCAAAACTAATAAGTCAGCCCCAATCAACAACCGGGTTATTAAATTTTGGGGTTAGAAAACAACTCAACCACCATTTAGTAATGATGTCATCAATGGGTACGGAAATCATTACGCCTTACCATGAGGAAAGACAATACCTCTTTGGACTGATGGGTATACAAATATTACTGGGCGAGTAAATATGAAACGATAACTACAAGATGATATCTGCGACTACACCGGTTCAATTAAATAAGGTTGCCAAAATTACACTGATATTTTGGCTCATGAAGATTGTCGCCACAACACTTGGTGAAACGCTTGGCGATTTTATTTCCATGACTTTGAATTTGGGTTACACGGTTGGCATTGCCGTTACACTTTCGTTTTTCTTCGTTGTGTTACTCGCTCAACTTTCAGTTAAAAAATATATACCTGTACTTTATTGGTCAGTCATTATTGGCACGACTACTTTAGGCACGGAGATTTCCGATTATATCGACAGAACGCTGCATCTTGGGTACACATCAGGAACAATTTTACTTGTAAGTTGCTTAGTGCTGACATTGCTTTTATGGTTTCGCAAGTATAAAAATCTCGAAGTATTTCCGATTGCCAATAAACAGAAAGAAATATATTACTGGACAGCTATTCTTTTCTCAAACAGTTTAGGAACTGCCTTCGGTGATTTTCTTGGCGACTATTTTGGAATGAGTTTTTTGCAAGGTGCTTTTGTAACAGGCGGAGTTATTCTTGTGATTGTATTGTTACACTATCTCACTAAAATAAATCACATCATTTTATTTTGGATTGCATTTGTTTTTACCCGACCATTCGGTGCTACCTTTGGAGACTTCCTTACCAAACCACTTGACAAAGGCGGGTTGCATCTTGGTACTTTAGAATCTTCACTTGTTTCGGTTGGTGTAATGATTGTTCTGCTTCTTATTGCTCATAGACAACATAAATTGAACGCATGTGATGGATCTTTCGAACAATAATAACTGATTTTCGCCTTATGAAACCCGGATTGATTCTTCTATTTCTGCTATTGTCAGGATGGACCTCCAACGCCCAGACCTACGGCTGGAGCAACATCGGCGATCATCTTCCCAATACCGTCAGCACGGCCACCATCAGCGATATCGCGGTGGCAGGTGATTCCATGTGGGTAACCTCCGGCTACGGCACCTACCTGAACCAGGTGCCCGGCGAGATCTATTTCTCGGCCGACCATGGTGAGACCTTTACCATCCAGACGACCCTTTACGGCACGCATGCCATCTGGATGAAAAATGCACACGAGGGCTGGTGCGGCGGTGTGGAAGGACAGGTTTACCACACCACCGACGGCGGACAGACGTGGGAGCGGAAGTTCTCGCTGGGCCGCACGCTGCTCGACATCGATTTCCCACCCGGATGCGACACCGGTATCTGCACCGGCCAGACGGGCGCCGTTCGCTTCCTGAGCATCAACGGACTGAATTCCATTAACATGCAGGGGTATGTCAGCAACATCTCCTCGGTTTCCTGCATCGACCGGCGCCATGCCTTTGTGGCAGGAGAGGAGATCATCGGTCCGATTACCGACGGAGTGCTCATGATCGACCAAAGCTATCCGGGGACCAACGGGATCTATGCCATCGACATGATCGATACCCTGACGGGGTGGTGCGTAGGGTCGCCCACCGCTGCGGGGGCCTGGGACAGCGCAGGCTGCATGATCATCAAAACTACCGACGGCCACAACTGGATCGAACAGGTGAACCCGGTCAAAGGCAAAACCGGTACCCTGATGGCCGTAAAGGCGCTGAATGCACAGGAAGCATGGACGGTAGGCACCTCCGGCGTTGTCCTGCACACAACCGATGGCGGCGCCACTTGGATCCGCGAGGCGCAGGGCCTGTCGAACGAAATGCTATACGGCATCTATGCGGTTAACAACCACGAGGTGTATGTTACGGGCAACAACCGCACGCTGCTGAAATACGGGCTGGTGTCGGGAGTAGATGAGAATCTGACCTCCCGGCCGGCGCTGCGCGTCTATCCCGACCCGGTGACAGGGGATGTGGTGTATGTGGCTATTGCCGGCAGTCAGCAGTCGGTTGTCGGCAGTCAGCAGTTGCGAGGAAAGTGCTATAAGTTGATCAATAGTCTCGGTACCACTCTGATAACGATCCCGGTTACGGGACTGACACAGGCCATCGATGTGCGAAGCCTGCCCGCCGGAATGTATTGCGTATCGTTGGTGGACGATGGGAAACTGACGGGCAGCGCGGTCTTTGTGAAAAACTGATGGCGTACCGGCCATGGGCAACGGGAATTCACCGGGTATTTCCTTTTGCCGATTGATCCGGGTATTTGACCGAACGGATGAAACCTGCGGATGGTTCGTGCGTCTACCTTCATAGTCTTGGGTGCCGGTACCTGAACATAATGATTTGAGTTTTGAGTTTTGAGTTTTGAGTTTTGAGTTTTAAGTTATGTACAAGGATCTAGAGAATAGCTTACTTGCTGCCATTCAGACCTATTCGAATGTTCACCGAGGGAGCGGACACTATTCGAAGGTGACGACTCGCTTATATGAGGATGCCCGGGAAATCGTCAGGAAACACCTGGGGGTTGGTCGGGATTATACGGTCATTTTCTGCACCCCGGCCCGTGCGGAGACATTTACGAGCCGGCTGCCTGCAGGGACATGGGTGGAAGTTTCGGGCCGGGAGATCGGGTTGCGGCTCGGGGTGACGGCTGTTGCCGCCCGCAAGAACGCGCTGCCCCGCGGTGTTCCTTTTGAGACGGGTGGCGGCACGGCGCGGCTGACCGGCGACGGATGGGTGGTATGGGATGCTGTTCCTTCGCGATTCGAGGCAGGCACTCCGGCTATTCTCAATGTCATCGCTTTCGCCCGTGCCCTTCAGTTGCTGCGGAAAACCGGTCAATCCTCTTTCGCCCCGGATACCGGGAAAACCATGACCGCGGATGATATCCTGTACCGTGACAACCTGGAGAACAACACCGGTGCGGATCTGCTTCGCGCCCTGCAGGAGGACGCCGCCGGCCGGACTGTCCGGGTACCCACCCGGTACGGCGAAAGACCGTACATCCATCTCGACAACAGCGCCAGCACGCCGGCTTTCGAACCCGTTGTCGCGGCATTTTTCAATGCGCTGCACCAACCGGAACCGGTCCAGTGTGAGATTCCCGCCGAAACCCGTGGGATCGTCAGCCGTTTTCTCGATGCTCCCGCGGAAAACTACGAGATCATCTTCACCTCCAACACCACCGAAGCGATCAACCTGGCGGCTGCTTCCCTACCAAAGGAATCAGAACCGGGAATCCGTCCGGTCATTGTCACCACCCTGCTCGAGCACACCTCAAACGACCTTCCCTGGCGTTATGTGGCGGATTATGATCTGGTGAGGCTGCCGGTGGACCGGGAGGGTTTTTTCGACCTGGCAGGACTGGAGGTCCTCCTAGCTGATTATAACCGAGACGGAAAGCATGACAATCAGCGGATCCGCTTTGTGACCGTCAGTTTCGCCTCCAATGTTCTCGGTTCGTACAACGACATCGGGGAGATCAGCCGGATCGTGCATCGCGCGGGAGCACACCTGGTGGTCGATGCGGCACAGGGCGTGGCGCACCGCAAGATCGAGATGGAGCGATGCAGGATCGACATCCTGGCCTTTTCGGCACATAAAGTCTATGCACCCTTCGGCAGCGGGGCGCTGATCCTCAGGAAGGGGCTGCTGGGCCTATCGTCGGAGAGGATGGAACGGATGCGGATTTCAGGGGAAGAAAACACGGCCGGAATTGCGGCTCTAGGCAAATCGCTGGTGATCCTGCAACGGATAGGCATGGAGGTGATCCGGAAAGAGGAAGAAGAACTGACACGCCGGCTGCTTACCGGGATGGCTAAAATTCCCGGGGTCAGGATCTTCGGGCTGAGGAGTCCCGATTCACCGCTATTTCCCCGGAAGGGTGGCGTCATTGCGTTTGATGTCAAAGGAAAGATGCCAGGTGCAATCGCCCGGGCCCTGGCCGAATCCGGAGGCATCGGGGTCAGGTTCGGTTGTCATTGTTCCCACATGCTGGTCAAATACCTGCACAAGATAACTCCCGGCCTCGAGCGATTCCAGTCTTTCCTGGTCCGGATCATCCCGGGGATGAACCTGCCGGGCGTCGTCCGGGTCAGCCTGGGCGTCGCGAATACCGCCGGCCAGGTCGATGATTTTCTCGCCGCCCTGACAGCCATTGCCGTAAAAGATACCGGAAAAGATTCGTTGCTTCCTCAGTCGGTGGTGAAGAAAGAGATTGGTAATTTTGTGGAACGGGTGAGAAGAAGGGTTTGGGATGAAGGGATTGACAAGTGACAAATGACGAGTGACGAGTGACAGAGTATGAAGGCGGGATTGCTAAATAGGCACACAAACATGACACGAATTTATCCTTTATTGCTGATGGCCTTGCTGCACATGGTTGCAGGAGGGCAGACGGTTTCCACGCAATTTGGACCGGTGGAAGGACACTTGAACGGAGCCGTACACGAGTTTCTCGGGATCCCGTTCGCCCGGCCGCCGGTGGATACCCTTCGATGGAAAGCGCCTCTTGACCCTGTTGCCTGGACCGGGGTTTTCCAGGCCAACGCTTTCGCCCCGGTTTGTCCGCAGAAGCGGTTTGAACAGGGAGATTCCACCTTCACCCTCGAAGGCAGTGAAGACTGCCTTTACCTGAATCTCTGGACCCCGGCGACCGGCCCCGGGAACCTCCCGGTAATGGTGTTCCTGCACGGCGGGGGCAACCAGCAGGGCGGGGCGAGCCAAATTTCGGGTGGAGCGCTGATC
>DAONFN010000198.1:0-6296 GCA_035403625.1 Bacteroidales bacterium | reverse complement strand
TGGCAATGAGTCGGGGAATACCTGCATTGCCCGTATTGATTGGAGAACCGCCGAAAGACGCCCTTAGACAGGCGAATTCATTATATACCAATAAACGACCGTTTGATCTCAGGTCTGATTTAACTGCTGAAACGATCGATGGACTGACCAAACTAATCCTAAAAACCCTGGGTCAGGCTGGGAATTCATCCGTTGATACACCCCCGCCTCATTCCGAAATGTCCACCGAAACCCCGGATATTCCAGGGAATGCCGGACAGTATGATGCCCTGATCAACACCCTGATCGACGGGGACGAGGAGGATCGCTTCGGGGTGTTGCTTCAGATCCGCGAATCGAAAAACATCGATCGCCCCGCACTCTCGCTGCGGTTGAGGGAAGAGATCACCGGACGCTTTAACCCGGGGAATAGCAGCAATTTTGCCAAGGCAACCCGCGATCCAAAGAAGATCACCTCCATCCGGTCCTGGATGATCAGCTCGCTGATCTGGACCGATGCAGAGGATCCGGACAATCGGAATCTCCTGCTGAATCACCTCCAATCTCATATCGAACCGGAAGATTTTTCCCGTTTCTGGCTGCTGTCCGGACTCTACCTTCGCCAGCCATCCTATCTGGGTGCTGCGCTGGAGATCGCGCAAAAGGATGACATGAAGATCATGGTGCTCCTGGCCGAGGCCATTCAATCAGCAGATTCGCCCGGGTTGATCAACAGGATGGCTGAGATGATCCTGAAAGGCGATTTCGGAGATGCCTGGATGGCCCTTCGAGTCCTGCGGATCGTGGCGATCCCCCAACTGGCCCCCGTCCTCCGCGACAAATTGCTATACGGTATTGAGAACCCGCTGGATTACGACCTCCTGTATGCCATGTCCCATCCTGCTATGGCGCCCCTGGTGGCACCCCTTCTCGAAGAAAAGCCCGGATTGCCTGCTGTTACAGGATTGGTAGCGGCGGTCACCCGGAACTCCGATGCCAACGCTACCCGGAATTTCGCCTTCCTGCTGCAGCATTTCGATCCCGGAAAACTGAAGGCGGAAATGACCCGTCTTCAATCCGATCCTGTATTGCGGATGGCTGTGGACCGGCTGACCAACGCATTGAAAAGGGGAAGGGATGGAGCGGCTCCCGGACTGATCTCCATCCCCGGCTACCGGTCGGATACCATCAACGTCAATCAGGACTCGCTCGATATCGCGGAGGATGTGGCGACCCTGACAGCGGTGATCATGGCAAAGGATGTACATCCGCCGCTGACTATCGGGTTATTTGGCGACTGGGGATCGGGCAAGAGTTTCTTCATGCAGTCGGTCCGGGCCAAGATCGAAAAGATGTCGGAAAAATACCGCGCAGACTCATTCTCCCGGTTCCATTCGCATTTCGTTCATATCGAATTCAATGCCTGGCATTACATCGACACCAACCTGATGGCCAGCCTGGTCAGCACCATTTTCGAGGAGCTGGCAGCCCACGTATCTCCGCAGGAATCACCGGAGGAGAAGCAGAAAAATTTCCTTTCCCAACTGGCCAGTGTCGAAGTATACACGAAAGAGGCGGAAGCCGAGATCACCCGGACGAAAGATGCCATCCTGAAAAAGGAGCAGGAACTGGTACAGCTGAGAAAAACCAAAAAAGAGATGATCCGGCTGGCCGGCAGTACCCTTTTTAATCTGGAGAGGCTGCTGGAAGATCACGACCGGAAAAAACTCGAAGAAACATTGAACCAGCTCGGGATCACGGATGTTACCAACGCTATGACCAACCTCGGACAGGTGATTGCCGATCTGGATAAAACCGGGGTACAGGCTTCAACCCTGCTGCGGTCGATCGTCCATGGCAGAAACAGGGTACTGGTGATTGCTTTGCTGGCGATCATTGTCGTGGGAATTCCGGGGACCTATTACCTCCTGAATCATTATCTGGACCTTTCGCCTGTTTATGCCAAGATCTCTGCGATCTCAGCCGAGGTAGCGGCCATGATCACCGGGTTGACGGTCACCCTTAACAAAGGACTCCGGCAGATGCAGCAATGGTTGGGTACGGTGAAGAGTACGAAAGAAAAGATCGATAAAGCGCTGGAGGAAAAACGTGCCCAACCCGGTCCTGAAGAGAAAGCGGTTCTCGATGAAATCGCCTTGCTTAAGATTGAGGAGGACCAGGCGGAGGCTCAGCTGGCGGCGGCCCATGCCCGTATGGCGGAGATCGAGGACAGGCTGCAGAGGCTGAAGGAAGAGCAAAGTCTCACGCGGTTCCTTTATGAACGCAGCCATACCGACGACTACAGGAAATACCTGGGGCTGATATCGACCGTCAGGAAAGACTTCAGCACCCTGACCGAACGTCTGAAACCGGGGAAAGCAGGAAGCGGAGCCATGGGCAATCCTGTTGACAGGATCATTCTTTATATTGACGATCTTGACCGGTGCCCTTCTGAAAAAGTGATCGAAGTGCTGCAGGCCGTTCACCTCCTGCTGGCCTACCCGCTTTTCGTGGTGCTGGTGGGGGTGGATCCGCGATGGCTTCTCCACTCGCTGGGGAAGACCTATGATCCATTTAAAATTAAGGCAGATGAAAAGAATGGTTCCGATGCCTGGCTGACCACCCCCCAAAATTTCATCGAGAAGATCTTCCAGATCCCCTATAACCTGAAACCCATGTCGGACACAGGTTTCGAAACCCTCATGCATACACTCCTGGGACCCTCGGAAAGGGCGCAGACCGATCATGTGCAGGAAATCAAACCGTCGCCAGACAGCAAACCAACCACGGATACAGTGTCCGTTACCCCGGATAACAAAGCGCCCGATGATGCGCGTTCAACCTCCGTCGACTCCCGGAAGCCCGGTACAAAAGCACCGAACGAGGACCGGACAGAGACACAGAAGGAGACCACGGCCAGCGATCAGCCGAAAGGAGTTCCCGATACCGCTCCCACCTTCGAGATCAATGAAGATTCGCTCGTGATCCGTGACTGGGAATCGAAGTATGCGTTCGCCCTGCTGCCCTTTATCCCGACCCCCCGGGCTGCGAAGCGGTTCACCAACATCTACCGCATCCTGAAAGCCTCCGTGCATCAAAAAGATCTGGCGCTTTACGAAGGCTCTGCAGAACTGCCCGGTAATTTCCAGTTGCCCATGGTACTGCTGGCGCTCCTGACAGGTTTGCCGGAACATGCCCCGGTCTTGTTCGAGTCGCTGAGCCGTACCGGCGGAGAAACCATCCCGGCGATATTCACCCGGGCCATGCAGGAAACGAAAGGATTTTCCCCCGGAGAAAGAGCGAAGAGCCGCCTGGAGGAATTGGTCACTGCCGGCAACTTTCCATCGGATAAAACGCTCCTGGCCGATTGGCTGCCGCGTGTTGCCCGGTTCTCGTTTGAGGCAGGGAAGGTGGGGAAATAGGAGTCACCCAACCTCATGCCGGGCTGACCCTCCGCCCATGATCCCATTCCTTAACGTCCTTGTCATCATTTCCGGATAAATGTATGTCCGAAAGTATACTTCCGTTCATCCCGCTTGGACGGCGATCCATTCTTCCTACATTTGATAGAATGTTGGCAGAGAAATCTGAATAACTGTCCCTTACACCCATCCCTATGATACGAAGAATGTTCACCTGCCTGGTCCTGCTGCTGACCACAGGCAGTGCGGTATTCGCACAGGTCGATGTATCCGCCACCTCCGGAACCGCCACCGGGAGCTATACGACGCTCGGGGCGGCCTTCGCCGCGATCAACAACGGAACCCACAGTGGAGAGATCACCCTCTCGCTGTCGGAAAGCACAACCGAAACTTCAACGGCCGTGCTGTATCACAGCGGGTACAACGGCACCTCCAGTTATTCATCGGTGATCATTTTCCCTTCCGTCGCCGGACTTTCCATCACCGGGAACCTGGGCAGTCCGCTGATCGATCTTAACGGGGCCGACGGCGTCACCATCGATGGAAGTGTCGGCGGTACCGGAAATGTCATCGACCTGGAGATCGTCAACCAGAGCACCTCCGGCGGGAGCACCTCGGCCATCCGGTTCGTCAACGGCGCCACTTACAACACTGTGCGCAACTGTATACTCCGGGGGTCGAGTGCGGCCACCGACGGGGGCGTCGTGATCTTCGGCACCTCCTCCGTCGCCTCCGGGAACAGCTTCAACACCCTCGACCACAACGGGCTCACACATGCCAGCTCCGACCGGCCCCAGAATATCCTCTACTCGAGTGGCTCGTCCGACGGCCCGAACGTCTCCAACCTCATCCGCAACAATCATTTCTATGATTTCTTAGGAAATTCGGGCAACCGGTACTGCGGGATCCTCCTGGCCCTCGACGTGAGCAGTCACGGATACAACAGCGACTGGACCATCACCGGGAACAGCTTCTATGAAACATCCCCCATCTCCCCCGGCTCGGGAGGCGAATACCGCATGATCTATATCAACACCCGCGATAACGAAAATTCGTTCGGCGGTAATTTCACGGTCACGAACAATTCCATCGGGGGAAGCGCGCCGGATTGCAGCGGCACCTTCGTCAAGACCAACGGTACCAACAGTTTCTGGGGAATCCAATTGCAGGTGGGCACGGGTATCGCCAGCAACATCCAGGGGAACATCCTCCGCAACATCCGCTACTGCAACGACGGGGGCGCCGACTGGTGGGGAATTTACGTCGATTGGGGAAGTGCCAACATCGGGACCACGGCGGCCAACTACATTGGTTCGTCCAGCGATACCGGTTCCATCTTCTACTCCTGCGGAGGCTACGATTCACGGTTCCTGGCCCTCCATCTGCAGGGCGACGGTACGATCGATGCCGCCAATAACGTGATCGGCTCCATCACCACTGCCAATACCAACCCCGACAACGCCACCGGTTTCTGGGGCATTCACCAGCAGTCGCGTTACAACACCAACATCATCCGCAACAATACGATCGGGAGTGCGACCACCGCCCGCAGCATCCAGGCGCTGTCGCCCTCGCTGTCGGATGTCCAGCGCGTGATCGGCTTCTCGGGCGACGGCAATCAAGGCACAGTGACCCTCAGCGGCAACACCGTCGCGAACCTGTATAACGGAACCACCAACGCGGACCCCGGGGCACAGGGAAAGGTTTACGGGATCTATGCCTTCCGTTGCGCCAACACCATTTCAGGAAATGCCGTTCACGACCTCTCCATTTCCAACGCGAATACCACCCCGGGCCCCCTCCCGTGGAACACCGATAACACCTCCCTGTCCGCCGCCGGGATCGTGGTGTCTGTTAATGGCAACTTTGTCCAGACCGTATCCGGCAACACCGTGTACAACATTGCGAACACCCGTTCCGACTTCGCCGGTTCGGTGGCCGGGGTGTACCTGTACGGCATTTCTTCGGCTGTGAATGTGATCGAAAAGAACTTCATCCATAGCCTTACGGTACATGCCTCCAGTTCCGCCGCCATTTACGGGATCTGCATTGCCCAGGGGGTCAGCGTCGCCTCCAACAACATCGTCACCCTGGGAGGCAATACCGCCACCACCCTGTACGGCATCTACGAGTCGGGCGGCAATTCAAATTCGGCCAACAGCCTCTATTTCAACACTGTTTACCTCAACGGATCGCCGGCTTCGGGGAATGCGAACAGCTACTGCCTCTACAGTGCAATCAACGGCAACATCCGGAATTTCCGCAACAATATCCTCGGCAATGCGCGTTCCAACGCCGGGGCCTCCGGAAGCCATTATGCCCTTTATGTCTCCAACACCGGCGGCGATCTGACCTGCGACTACAACGATTATTATGTGCCGGGCACGGGCGGCATCGCGGGCTATTACGGGACAGACAAAACCGGTTTGCCGGTGGTGACCGGCGTGACCGGAAATGATGCCCGCAGCAAGGCACTTCCGCCGGAATTTGCGGATCCGGGCGCGACCACTCCCGGAAGTTATTTTCCCTCCACGCTTTTGCTCGCGGCCGGCGAGACGGGGATCGAAACGGACTTTGACGGAACGGCCCGATCGGCCCACTCCGAGATGGGAGCCTACGACCGGGAGGTACCGGTGTGCGTCAATCCCGACCAGGGAGGCACGATCGCAAGCGACCAGGCGGTGTGCCCGGGGTTTTACCCGGATCCTTTCACCAGTACCCTTCCTGCCTCCGGCCATTCCGGGATGCTGGAATACAAATGGCAGTTATCGACCACCGGTGCCTCATCCGGGTTCACCGATATCGCTTCCAGCAATGCGGAAACGCTGAGTGCGGCCGCCGTGAGTGTTTCGACCTGGTACAAACGTCTGGCCCGGGTGGAATGCGAAACCGACT
>DAONFN010000197.1:0-6333 GCA_035403625.1 Bacteroidales bacterium | reverse complement strand
GGTGAGGGTAAGAACACCATTCACCCGGGTATTACCGGCAACAGTTAAACCGGCAGAATTGGCCAGTTCCATGTTTTGAATGATATTTTGCCCGCTGATCGTCTGATTGGTGGTACCCGAGAAAACCACAGCACCGGTCCCCAGAGAATTGGCGGCGGCATTTTGATTCACAAGATTCTTCTTGAGGATCAGGGTTCCCTGGACATCGAGGGTCCCCCCTGAGTTCAGCACCATGTTCTCCGTTGAGTTGATCGAAGTGGCCGTGTTGATTTTTACCGTTGTACCGCTCAGTACGGTCATTTGGGAATAAGCTGCCCCGCTAAAAACAATCATAAAAGCGATGATCATCCCCATTGACAAAAGAGAGGTTCCCCGGTTATTTGAGTGAAGATTTTTCATAATTCGATGTTTACGTCCTATAAATGTACAAATATAAAAAAGAATTCTATTCCGGCATGCAGTGCTGAAAAAAATATTTTTCTGAATATCAGAACACTGCAAATTTATTTCCGGTTATGATTGATTGATTATGGTATATTAGTACTCTTTTTAGATTTTATAATGTAAAAGTACAACAAAAAAAAGCCCGTGTCAATAGTGGAAACCAGTATTTTTCTCTGTGCATTTTCCGTTTATACGCTTGCCGGCGCTGAGGGTTTCATTATCAGCCAAATAAAAAAAATATCGTGCCCATCATTTCCCTCACATAATGATCACGAACCCGACGAAATGGGTGAGATCTCATCCAGATCAGGTCGGTCTCAGGATGCGGGATCCAGCCTGGATGCTTCCAGGTCTTTCAGGTAATATCTGCACGTTTCGCGGATGGTCTCTTCCAATGGTCTGAACCGGAAGTTCACCGCCCGGCAAAGTTTGTCGCTTGAATAGGTGTAGACCTGGGAGGCTGTAACCGCCATTTCGCGGGTGATCTCGGGCTTGGATCGGGTCAATCGTGAGCGAATCGCCTCGATCCGCCAGGCCAGCCCGGAAAGAGCCGGCGACACTTTCACCGCAGGTGCCGGTTTATCCAGGTACCTGGCCATCAAGGTGAAAAGTTCCTGGTAGGAGAGATTCCCGGCTGAACATATAAATCGTTGTCCGAAAAGGCCATTTTCCATCAGAGTGGTCATGGCGAGACAGAGATCCCTTACATCTACGTAGCCGTTAACCCCCGGCGTATAGTACTTCAGTCCCTGGTGTACCAGCCGGAACAACCCTGAATTATCCTGCCAGAATCCCGGGCCGAGAATGACGGAAGGGTTTACAATCAGGGCGGACAGACCTTCTTCCATTCCCCTCCACACTTCCCGTTCCGCACCGAATTTGCTGATGGCATACACGGTATTTTTTGCCGACGGACTCCAGTGTGTCTCCTCTGTCGTAACCGCCTGATTTTCGGCGCGACCCAGGGTGGCCACAGAACTCACATAGCACAATCGCCTGACCCCGTGCGCCAGCGACTGGTTCACCAGGTTGGCCGTGCCTTCTATGTTCACCTTCAGCATCTGACGGTGATCCGACGGATAAAAGGATACGACCGCTCCGGCATGATAGACAGTTGAAACGCCAGTCAGAGCATCAGCAATGGCGGTAAAATCCATCAGGTCGGCCTCCACCCATTCGATGCGGCTGAACAACAGGTCGGCATCTCCTGCATAATACCCGAATACATGCCTCACCAGGTCCGTATCACTGCCGGCACGACGAATGGCACGCACCTTCTCCCCTTTCAGTGCAAGATCAAAGAGCAAATGAGACCCAAGCAGGCCAGTGCCACCGGTGACAAGGGTGATGGGGGTAGTTTCCGGGTCGGTCATACGTGAGGGGTTGGGGTGGGGAGTGGGTTAAGTGGTCGAGTGGTCGAGTGGTCGAGCGGTTGAGTGGTCGAGCGGTTGAGTGGTCGAGTGATCGAGTGGCCGAGCGGTTGAGTGGTCGAGTGGTTAAGTGGGGTGGAGGTTATTTTTGCAAGGCTTTCAGAACAGCCTGTTTCAGTTCCGCTTTGAATTTGCCGGGATTGCCCTGGCAATGGGAAAATGCGAATTCCGTTAGGTCATTCCGGGTCTCTTTACCCCCGTTGTGCTTGATCACATAAAGGGCCTGGGCATTCATTACGAATTGGGAAACCAGTTTTTGATTGGCCTTATCGTCGGTGTTGATCACCCGGAAATCCACTGTGCCCTCCTTGATTTCGCGCGAGAAATCAGTACGCATCAGGGTGCGGGTAGTCTCTTCGATCGACTGGTCGATGGGACATCGTTCGGTGGGGTGGAAGTAGTACACGGAAACCGTGGGCTGTTTGGCCGGGTTTCCAGGCTTTTGCGCATACACAGGGCATGCGGTCAGGGCCGCAAGGAGGAGAGACAGCAGGAAGATAGTCCGGTTCATCGTTATATTATTATTATGGTGTAGTCCGGCATCGGCAGCTGGACAAACTAGGATTTCGCCGGGCCCGGAGTCTTCAGGCCGAAGGCCGTGATCAACAGGTAAACCATCGCAATCAACAACACCGCCATCCCGCCGGTTTGCCCCATTGAATCGGAAACCACACCCATCAGTGGCGGAATCACAGCCCCGCCGGCCACTCCCATAATCATCAGACCGGATATTTCGTTGGCTCTTTCCGGTTTACGTTGGAGGGCTGCGGAGAAGATGATCGAAAAAACATTGGCCACGGCAAGACCGATCACGAAGACCAGTACAAGGATCGCCCACAGGTTGCTCATGAATAGCATGACACCCATGGCGATAATGGCGCCAATCATGCTGATGATGAAGAATTTCCTGGCTGAAAAGCGAATCAGCAGAAGGGCTCCGATGAAAGTCCCGGTGGTCCTGGCAATGAAGTAAAGGCTGGTACCCAGTCCGGCTTTTTCGAGAGGAAGATCGGTGCAACGTGCCATTAAAAATTTAGGAATGGTAATATTAAGGCCCACATCGATTCCGACCACAGCCAGGATCCCAAGGAAAAGCGAGAGAATGAAAGGGTCGCGCAGAAGGCCGAAGCATGCGCCGAAAGAGGAGGTCTTTCCTTCGAACGGATCTTCTTCGATGGATGTGAACAGCAGCCAGATCGTCGACAGCAGGGTAATGGTCGCGAAGATCGGGAAGAGCATTTTCCAGTTCCCGAAGGAGGAGGCAGCCAGTCCGGCTATGACAGGTCCAAGGAACGAGGCAATGGCTTTGATGAATTGCCCCCAGGTCAGGCTGCTGGTGAGCCGGTCGCCCCGCACCACATTGGAGAGCAACGGGTTAAGCGATACCTGCAGAAGGGTGTTACCGATTCCTAAAAGGGCAAAAGCGATGAGCATGACCGGAAAGGTGTAGGAAATCAGCGGTACGACCATGGCGACCAGGGTGAAGGCCATGCTGAGCAGCACCGTCTTCCTTCTGCCGATTGAATTCATGAGCAGTCCAGTCGGCACGGAAAATACCGCGAACCATAGGAAGACCATCATGGGCAGGAGGTTGGCCAGTGTGTCGGTCAAACCGAAGTCGGTTTTGACATAGTTGGTGGAGATTCCCACCACATCTACAAAACCCATGATGAAGAACCCGAAAAGTACGGGTAACAACTTTGAAAGGGAGGTTGATTTGCTCATGTAAAAGGGTCGTTGGTACCTGGCAAAAATAGTGAATCCCTTTTACAGGCGGACAGGTTGCCGGGTAAATTTCACCTATGGATCACTCGTTGTCGGAACCGCTGAAATTCATCAGGATACGCAGGTATATCCCGAAGGATGGTTTATAATCGGGGTAACCCTCGAGGTTGGTGGGATAATAATGACAGAAGAAACCAGGTTCGACTGCAAACTGGGCGGTAAGCGGAATCCCGGCCCCGGCGCCCAGGAGTGCGCCAAAACCGAAGGCATTCTGGTTCACATTGACCGTTTGCTGGTTGGTATTCGGTATATAAGCCTGGCTCGCATAAATGTTCACCATATTATATTCCCGCCCCTCCACCACGAAAGCCGATTTCTGCACCTGGGTATAGCACATGGTGAATGCTCCCTGAACAAAAAGGCTGATCCGTGACCGAAGAGGGAAGGACCGCTGGAAACCCAGATCGATCATGACCCGGCCTTCCCGGCCTATGACCTGTTCCATCTTCAGGTCGGGAGGTTTGGCGTAATACGGATCGTGAGGGTCAATGTACACCGTAACGAGACCCGCTGTCTTCAGTCTGCAATAATTGGCCTGCAGGAAAAGGCTGTTCTTCCGGTTGAAATTGTACCGGAAAAAGACACCCCCATAAACCGCGGCATTGTAATGCATGTCGGTGGGATACCCATCGTTTGTTCCGTTCTTTTTGTCTGCATCCTCGATGGTCAGGGTGGAGGTGGTGTCGGTCTCCCCGATTCCGAGGGCCTGCCTGATCTCCCGTTTCCAATAGGTGTTCTTCAGGACATAATCGATCGTATTCACATTCCCGGGAGAGCCATTGTAGAAATTGGCCGAATACTTGTTACCGAAATACCCCCCGATGGTGATCCCGTATTCGAATTTTTGCAGCGGCCAGGGGTTGGGATCCTCCTCATCGGAATCCTTGATGGCATGATCCCTTGTCGCGGGCTGTTTCCCTTTGCCGGAATTATACCTTGATTGCTGTGCGGATGCGGGGAGGATCGCGATCCATAGAACTGCAAGGAGGATGAAAAGGTTGCGCACGGGGCTGACGGTTTTATGGTGGAAGGAACAAAGATAGTCGTTTTGGGCTGAATGAAGGCAGATATCCCTCCTTCTCCGTGGTCCTCCGTGTCTTCTCAGTGGAATCCAGTGTATTCAAGTTCTTTTCTGCAAATTTCAATGCTAGTCGAGAGGGACCAGCAGGGTATCCGGCGGCAGGGAATCTGTTTTGCGGAGCAGTTGCCTGGCGGGGCCCGTTAACGTCACTTCGGGGACCAGTCCGACGGCCTCTTCCGGAGTGATCCATCCCTTCCGGAGCATCTTTTCCGCAACCAGGCTGTAAAAGGCGGCATTGAAATCGCGAAGTTTACCAGTTTCGTCGAACGAGTAGCGGAACCATTTGGGTCGGGGAATGATGGAAGCCAGGAAGATGGCTTCGGCGAGGGTCAGGCGGGAAGCATCCTTGTTGAAATAGAACCGGGAGGCTTCTTCCGCTCCGTAAACAAGGGGCCCCCATTCGATGATGTTGAGATAAACTTCGAACATCCTCTCTTTGGTGCTCAGCCCCTGGTTCTCGAGCAGCCACACAAGCAGTGCCTCCTCCATCTTGCGTGCAACCGTTTTATTGCGGCTCAGGAACACATTCTTTACCAGTTGCATGGAGATCGTGCTCCCGCCGCGGGCAAAACGACGTTGTTTGATATTCTCGATGATCGATTCACGAAACGCATCCGGCAGGAATCCGCGGTGCTCGAAGAACGCGCCGTCCTCGCTGGTCAGTACGGCATGCTGCAGGTAGGGAGAAATTTTTCCAAGGGGGCGAAATCCCGGGTGGGAAGGTCCGACGGTAAAGGTCCTGACCGGCTCCCCGTGATCATAGGCCGTGTACTCGAATGGCTCGTTGATCTTGGTCAGGTCGGCATTTCCGTATGAAAGCACACCGAACTGGCGACGGTCGAGCGAGGTGCCGAACTCAAGGGAATCGGGCCGGGAGAGGTCGACGGCAAAATCGAGGTGCCAGGAGAGTTCTCCTTTGACCCGGAGACCGTCGAGGTTGGTGAAGAGACCTTCGGGAAACGATGAAAAAAGGTCCTGGGCCGAGAAGGGAGGGGTATGCACACGGAGGGTAAGCGTTTTTGGCGGACCCGGAGAATACCGGATATACGGATGGATCTCGATGCGGTTGAACCCGATGCCGGTAGCGCTGTCCATCTCTATTTCATTTCTGCCCACATGGAAAAGGTACTTGATCCCGGTCTTTTCAAACCTCACCGGTACGCCGGCGATCATCGGGTGGTCGATCACCAGTCCACTGACGCTGGCGAACCCGCCCAGGCTGGTGATCCCATTGGTTTCGCCCTGTCCGGCTACACTGAACGCAAGGGTGTCAAAGCCGATCCGGGCATTCCATTTAAACTTCAGCCAGGGGAGCAGGATGGTGGAACTGTCGGCCGACCACAACCGGAATTCGGCTACCCGCCGGGGTTTGTCCACCTTCCCGGCCAGGTTCCAGCGTACCGGCCGCCCGCTTTCCGTAACCTCGACCTGCGAACGGAAAAACTGGTCTTCCAGGTCGAGGCGCTTCACCCGGAAGAGAACCCGGTGGTTGCCGGATTCACCGGCGACCTGGAGGTTTCTGACCGACATGCGAAGTGGGATCTTATCGAAGATGAACTGCACCAGCCGGTCGGCAGCAGTTGCAAGATCCGT
>DAONFN010000196.1:0-6360 GCA_035403625.1 Bacteroidales bacterium | reverse complement strand
TCACGATTGCGGTAAAGGAAGGCGGTGCTGATCCTGATGGGAATCCCCGGTTACGGTTGGCAATTGCCAACGCCAAGGGTGCCTCCATGCCAAAGGAAAATATTCAGCGTGCCATCAGTAAAGGAGCCGATAAGGATGCCGCAGCACTGATCGAGACCACCTATGAAGGCAAAGGCCCTCACGGGGTAGCCATATTTGTCGAATGTACCACGGACAACCTTCAGCGCACGGTTTCCAACATTCGTGCATATTTCAATAAGCACGGCGGGGAGTTGGGCCAGAACGGAATGCTGAACTACCTGTTCGACCGGAAGGGAGTTTTTGTGGTTCCCATTGGTAGTCTTGACCGGGATGAATTTGAAATGGAGATGATCGATGCCGGGGCGGAGGACATTACCCTGGAAGAGGATGTCTTTACGATTACTACTGCCATGGAGGATTTCGGCACGATGGTTAAAAAGCTGGAAAAGCTGAACATCGAGCCCGAGAGTGCAGCGCTGCAGCGCTTACCCAAAACCACTGTCAACCTGGATGAAGACGCCACCCGGAAAGTTCTGAAATTAATCGATGTGATTGAGGAGGACGACGATGTGCAGAATGTATTTCACACACTGGAAGTGAGCGACGAGTTGGCCGAGAAGTTATAATCTTGGGGAAAGAGACAAAAAAAACGCGGCAAACGCCGCGTTTTTTTTTGTTATACCTCGCAAATGTACTGCGTAAGGTTGATTCCCTTGGGGAGATCTAGTTTTTTCCTGAGCCGGATGCGGGAAATTTCGGTACTGGGGGCAGTGATCTTCAGGATATGAGATATCTCCTTGGTGTTGAGGTTCATGCGCAGCAAGGCACACAACTTATGGTCGTTCGGGGTAAGCTGCGGATACTTCTTACGCAGGCGTTCGAAGAAGCCGGGATGGATCTTTTCAAAGTGAGCTTTGATCCGGTACCAGTCATTGTCGAATTTGATGTTTTCGTCAATGGTCTTCAGGACTTTGGCTATTTCGGTCTTGGTGATGGTTTTTTCGTTCCTGACAAGCCGGTTGATGTCTTTCTTGATGAGTCCGATAATTTTATTTTTCTGCGAAATGAAAATTGAGGAAGTGGCCAGTTCCCGGTTGATAAGATCCATCTCCATGTGATGTTTCTGCTTGAGAAGCTGATTCACTTTTTGTTCGGCATGGATTCTTTCCTGCAGGCGCTGGTTGCGTTCTTTTTCCACCTTCTTCCGGTGTTCGATCTCTTTTTTCAGTTCGGATATGATGCGTTCGTTGGTGATCTCCAGGTTTCGCTGGTAATTGGCCACTTCGATGGCTGCGCGGATCTGGTCAATGTCGACCGGCTTAAAGAGGTATGCGTAAGGTTTCAGGGAGAATGACTTGGAGAAGATTTCGCTCTTGTTCATGGAGGTGAGGAAAATGATCCCGCAGTTGTAGTTCTCCGTAAGGATGCGGGCGGCTTCGATGCCATCCATCTGCCCGGCCAGTCCAACGTCCATGATAACGATATCCGGTTCCGTGTTTGATTCCCGAAGATTGGCAATATTCTCGATCGCGCTTTCTCCTTTCGTGTCAATGCCGAGTACGTCATAGCCGAACTCGCTGAGTTTGGCTTTCAGGTCGTGGGCAATGATCAGTTCATCTTCTACAATGTACAAACTAATGGGTGCCATGATGGTGAATTTAATTTACCTTATTCCGTTTTTATGTTAGGGTATGCAAAGATACGACATTCTTAGCTTTTTCCAAAGTGAAAACATTAAAAATAACGTAACAGGCATTAATATTTTTCAACATTGATTGATTTTCCTGTTAATCGTGGATTGTTGGAAATTTTTTAATTGTATTTTTGGTCACCCTAACCAATGATTTTCCGATGGCCCTGATCAGTTCCGTGATATCCTGGTTGATGAAGAAGCGGATTCATCAGATTGAACTATTTATGCAATATCCCGAAGAGGTGCAACAGGAATGGTTGCGCCGGTTACTGAGTACGGCAAGGAATACGGAATGGGGAAGGGAATATGATTTTAAATCCATCACGACGCCGCAACAATTCCGGGAGAGGGTTCCGCTCAATGACTATGATACCATGAAGGGAACCATTGACCGGCTGCGGCAGGGTGAACAAAACCTCCTGTGGCCCTCGGAAATCAAGTGGTTCGCCAAATCGTCGGGGACTACCAGCGACCGTAGTAAATTCATTCCGGTGAGTCAGGAGGCTTTGGAGGAGTGCCATTTCAAGGGAGGCAAAGACCTGCTCTCCATCTATTTCAACGCACACGGTGATACCGGCCTCTTTGACGGGAAAGCCATTGCCATGGGAGGATCGCGCCAGATCATGGAGGTAAACAACGAATCCTACATCCAGGGAGATCTTTCTGCAATCCTGATCCAGAACCTGCCCGGATGGATTGAATTCATGCGTACCCCCGATCTCTCGATTGCCTTGATGGATGAGTGGGAAAGTAAGATCGAAAAAATGGCCGAGGCTACACGGCAGCATGATGTGACCAATATCACCGGTGTTCCCTCCTGGACCTTGCTCCTGTTGAAGCGGATCCTCGAGATCACCGGTAAACCGAACCTGCTGGAGGTGTGGCCGAATTTTGAGCTCTTTATCCATGGAGGCGTTAGTTTCGCCCCTTACCGGGAACAATTCCGGCAACTGCTGCCTTCTCCGAGGGTGAACTACCTGGAAACCTATAACGCTTCGGAGGGTTTCTTCGGGATCCAGGACCGGAGCCGTGCAGACGATATGCTGCTGATGCTCGATTACGGCATCTACTATGAATTTATCCCGGCCGACCGGGCAGGTGAGGAAAAACCCCCGGCCTGCGGACTTGATGACGTTGAACTGGGGGTCAATTACGCCATGGTGATCTCCACCAACGCGGGCCTCTGGCGATATATGATCGGCGACACGGTCGTTTTTACCTCTCGTTATCCTTTCCGGATCCGTATTTCCGGCCGGACCCGGAACTTTATAAATACCTTTGGTGAAGAGCTAATCATCGACAATGCGGAAAAAGCCATGGCCATTGCCTGCGATCGCAGCCGGGCCGTGGTCAGCGAATATACCGCGGCCCCGGTATATCTTTCAGGAACCGAGAAAGGGGCGCATGAATGGCTGATTGAATTCGCCACACCACCGGCCGATCTCTCTTTTTTCGCAGCCGCTCTGGATACCGCCCTGAAATCCCTCAATTCCGACTATGAGGCCAAACGGCACCACAATCTCCTGCTGGATGAGCCCCGTATCCGGCCGGTACCTCCCAGGACATTCTATAACTGGTTGAAATCGAAGGGAAAACTCGGTGGGCAACACAAAGTGCCCCGCCTGGCCAACGACCGGAAATATATTGATGAAATCCTGGGTCTGCTGGCGAGGGATTGATTCCTTTTTATAATTTTGATAAAAATTCTGTTTTATGCATATAGCCGTTGCCGGGAATATCGGTTCAGGAAAGACCACGCTTACCGGGTTGCTTGCCAAGCATTTCGGTTGGGATCCCCACTACGAAGATGTGGACACCAATCCCTATTTGAACAGCTTTTATGAAGACATGCAGCGATGGTCGTTCAACTTGCAGATCTACTTCCTGAACAGCAGGTTCCGCCAGGTAATCGATATCCGGAACTCGGGTAAAACGGTCATCCAGGACCGGACCATTTATGAGGACGCCTTCATATTTGCGCCTAACCTGCATGCCATGAACCTGATGAGCACCCGCGATTTCGAGAACTATCGTTCACTATTCGAATTGATGAGTTCGTTCATCCGGCCTCCCGATCTTCTGATCTACCTCCGGGCCAGTGTGCCTACGCTGGTTAACCAAATCCAGAAACGGGGCCGCGATTACGAAAACTCCATCCGGCTCGACTACCTGAAAAACCTGAATGAAATGTACGAGGACTGGATCAACGGTTACACCCTGGGGAAACTGCTCATCATCGATGCCGACACCCTGAAGGTTAGCGAAAATCCCGCCGACCTCGGCCAGGTCATCGACAGTATCAACGCCCAGTTGCACGGTCTGTTCTGACCCCTCACGCTGTTAAGAGTTATTTATGAAAGTACTGGGTATCATTCCTGCAAGGTATGACTCAAGCCGTTTTCCCGGGAAACCGCTGGTTGTGATTGACGGGAAGACCATGATTCGACGGGTGTATGAACAAGCGAAGTCGTGTCGTCAACTCGACCGGGTGGTGGTGGCGACCGATCATGAAGCCATCCTGAAACACGTGAAAATGTCGGGGGGTGAGGCAGTCATGACCAGCCGTCATCACACCTCCGGTACAGAGCGTTGCAACGAGGCTGCCGGTTTGCTCGAAGCCTCCGGGGAGAGGTTCGACGCAATTGTCAATATCCAGGGAGATGAACCGTTCATCGATCCCCGGCAGATCGCACAGGTTGTTTCCTGCCTCGAGGATCCCGCCCATGAAATCGCTACGCTGGTGCGGGCCACCTCATCCTGGGATGAGATCCGTTCGGAGAATGTGGTGAAAGTGGTGGTTGACCATTCCGGAAAGGCCTTGCTCTTCAGTCGGGCAGTCATTCCTTTCGTCAGAGGTAAAACGCCGGAACAGTGGCCGGGTGAAGTCACTTTCTATAAACATGTCGGGATCTACGGATACCGGACCGGGGTGTTGAACCGGATCGTGGGGTTGCCTATGACGGCCCTGGAAAAGGCGGAATCGCTCGAGCAACTGCGATGGCTGGAATATGGCTATACGATATATACGCAAGTAACTGAATTTGAAAGTACTGCGATTGATACGCCAGGTGATTTGCTAAAAATTACTAACACCGGCGGAACCAAAACCTGAGAATGCCGTATCTTAGCAGACCGAAGCGCCAGTAACCATGGACATCCATCCCTATATAACCGACCTGCTTACCCGCCATGATTGCGTGATCATCCCCGGTTTCGGCGGATTTATCGGCAATCGGGCTCCGGCCTGGGTCGATCCGCTTAGGCATGTTTTCCATCCGCCTTACAAGAAGCTGATATTCAATGTTCATCTGAAACAGAATGACGGACTGCTGGCACATGCGATTGCCGGGGCCTCGGGCACATCGTACGAGGATGCGTGCCGGCTCATTGAAGCATGGGCAGACAGGTGCAGGTTTCTGCTGGGGGCCGGCGATCCAGTGGTGATACCGGGTATCGGCCAGTTGCTTCCCGGACCAGAAGGCATCATTTTCTTCGAGCAGGAACCGGATTCCTCTCTGCTGCCGGAATCGTTCGGACTTACCCCGTTTGTTTCACCTCCTGTAAGCCGGTTGACCAGCCTGGCAGCAAACAAGGAGGAGGCCACGGCTCACAACGAAAAATCCGGCCGCACCATTGCCTTGCGTCAGACCCTGCGCTGGGCTGCAGCGTTAGCTTTTCCTGTTGGGGTTGCCGCCATCGTCGGGCTTTCCCGGTTCGGTCCCCTGTCAAGCCCGGCAGAAAGCAGAGCGGGCATCCTCGGACCGGTTTTTGCCCGCTTTTCGACAGCCGCCCTGGTAGAGAGGAAAGTGGCGCCTGTGGTGCATGCCCTTCCTGCCGCACCAAAACCGGTCGTGACGAGCCAAAAGCCTGTGGAAACCCCTGTGCAACCGATGGCCCGTGAGCAGGAGACCGGTCGTTTCGCCATTATTGTGGGGGCTTTCCGATACCGTGAAAATGCCGACCGGCTGGTGGATGAGTTAAACAGGAAAGGGATGGGTGCCGCCATTTTCGATCAGTCAAAAACCGGACTGTTCCGGGTATCTTTCGGTACCGCTCCTGACAGGGAGAAGGCTCTCGAACTCCTTGCTTCCGCAAAATCCATGTCCTTCCCCGGCGCCTGGATCCTTTCCAAATGATCGTGCAGTGGGGAAAAAGAAACTGATCCATTTCGAGGAAAACCTCACCTTTTCACATCTTTTCCAACCCAATTACCATCACCTGGCGGAAAGGTTTCCGCTTCGGGCGAACTGGCATGCCGGTTTTTTCAGAAACGACCATCCCATCATTACCGAACTTGGATGCGGGAAGGGCGAATATACTGTCGGACTGGCTGGCCGGCATCCCGAATTGAACTTCGTTGGGATCGACTGGAAGGGCGCCCGGCTTTGGAGGGGTTGCAAGAGCGTTGAGGAACAGTCGTTGCCCAACGCAGCTTTCGTGCGCACTATGATCGGGAATATCGAAAAGATTTTCGCTCCCGGCGAAGTAGCCGGTATATGGATCACCTTCCCCGATCCCCAGCGGAAAAAGGAACGTTTACGCCTGACCTCCCCCTTGTTCCTGGAAAAGTATCGCCGGATATTAACTCCGGGGGGAGCGATTCACCTTAAAACGGACGACCGTTTCCTTTACGATTATACCCTGGA
>DAONFN010000195.1:0-6378 GCA_035403625.1 Bacteroidales bacterium | reverse complement strand
CTCCGGCAGTCTGAAGGTCAGCCCGAACCCTGTTACTGACAAGGTGATGGTTCGTTATCAGAACGAAAGTGAAGGAGCTTTGTCGGTTAATTTGTATGATCTTACCGGCCGGATGTTGCTTAGCCTCCCGCTGGGGAACCAGGCCAAGGGTGAGGTGACCGCCACCTTCAACATGAGTACCCTTACACCGGGGACCTACGTCGTACGGATGGGAACCGGATTCGCGAAGATCGTGAAGCAATAAACAGCTTCTGCTGCAGGTTTTGCAGAGAAAAAGGAGAGGGTGACCGGTTGGCCACCCTCTTTTTATTTACCTGTCCGGGATTGACCGGGTGGCCTACTGTTGTCCGAGCGATTTACGGAAGTCCTGAAGCACCTGAACTCCGTCGGTATCGATATAGCCGACTTCAAGCGCTTTCTGGATCAGGTGATCATAATCGGTCAACGTGATAAGCTGACAATCGGCTTCACGGAATGCCTTCTGCGCAACAGGAAGGTCGTATGTAAAGATCGCCAGCATACCCTTGATGTTGCATCCGGCTGCACGCAGGGCCTCGACGGCACCAAGGCTGGACCCACCTGTCGAAATAAGATCTTCGATCACCACAATACGCTGACCTTCTCTGACCTCACCCTCGACCTGGTTGAGCAGACCATGATCCTTTTTCCCCGTTCTTACATAGGAAAATGGCAAACCCAGTTCCTGTGCCACCAGGACTCCCTGTGAAATGCCGCCTGTCGCGACCCCGGAGATGGCTTCCGGGCTGAAATGATTTTCAGCAATCGCTCTGACAAAATGCTGTCGCAGGAAAGTGCGGATTTCAGGGTAGGAGAGTGTGATGCGGTTATCGCAATAGATCGGGGATTTAATTCCGGAAGCCCAGGTGAATGGGTCCTTCGGGTTCAGTTTTACAGCTTTGATCTTCAGGAGAAGTTCAGCCGTTTTTAATGCTACGTCTTTGTTGTAAATCATAGGGTTGTTTCCTCCTCTCATCCGCACAAGCGGGACCGGCCTGGGCCGGATTTCAACTGCAAAAGTAACAAAATAGGGGTTCCCGGGAAACGGGATGGGATTAAAAACGTAATTTTGAAGCTGGCATTATCACGGATGAAAATATTTCTTAACGAACGGAGCATTGAGATCGTTCCCTGCCCGCAAACTCCTGCAACGGCAGCGGATATGGTTATAGAATCAGCGGATACCATGACCATTCGTGAATCGTGGGAGCGTTTCCTGAAGGATATTCAGCTCAGGCGAATGGTGATCTGTGAGGAGGGCGCGAGAGATTCCCGGAACCGGACCCCTGGCGAGGTGTTCCTTTCATTTTTCAAGCCTGTTGCGGCTGCGGGTGGAATTGTGAAGAATGAACGCGGGGAGTACCTGTTTATCCGGAGAATGGGAATGTGGGACCTCCCGAAAGGAAAGATCGACCGGGCAGACCACCTCCGGGCCGGATCGGATGGCGCCAATCTCACTCCTGAACGGGTTGCTGCCATCCGTGAGGTGCAGGAGGAGACCGGGCTCCGGGAACTCCGAATTATAAGGGAACTGAACCAATCCCGGCATATCTTTTATGGGAAATACCGATGGATAATAAAGATAACTTCCTGGTTTGAAATGGAAGGGAGTTCTCATGATCCCCTTCGGCCACAGGAAAGTGAAAAAATCACCGAAGCCAGATGGATAGATCCAACCGATATCGACCCGGTTCTGTCAGGGTCGTATGCGTCCATCCGTGAACTGGTCACGACCTCACTTTTCTGACTACCGGCTATGCCCTTACTCGACATCCGCCTGGAACCGGAATCCCAGGCGCTTCCCTGTCCGAAGTGAAACGTTATCCAGCGTAGTTTGCATTTCTGCGACAGTCACCTCTTTGATATTGTCGAAGGGAGGGGTGAGAAGGTCAAAATTCAGCGTATATAAAATGGCCGACTTAAGGAGGTTTCTTACAGCTTTGACATCGAGGGTGTTCTCGGAAAAATTGTTGAACAGTAATCCGATTTCTTTCTTGCCTTCCGTGAAATAGTGGTTCTCCCGGTTGATGAAGATCCGTCCGATACAGTAGCCGACATCGTTGACCCGGTTGTACTTAAATGAGTCGGCGAGGAAATTAAAGATGTGAACGATCCCGCAGTAGGAACGTCGTTTATCCTCCCGGATGTAGCCACTTTTCATGACCAGGTGATCACGCGGGATCTCAAACACGTTGGTATGCATGAAAAAGATGAGAATGTCGGAACCGAACTTTACCTGGAATTCAAACATACTACGGTCCTGGAATTCGAACAGAACCGGATAAGGGCTTTTCTTAATCTTTGCTTTGTTCTGTCGGATGAATTTCTCACTTTCCGCTTTAAAAAGATTGAAGGTTTCGAGTGTTTGGTGGTACACCTCCTGTTTAAGACTTCCCTTATCGGTGATGGCCTGGATGATATTTTCGGGATGGCCGGGCAGAATTGGCATGTCAGTTCGCTTTTTACAAATTTAAGCAAATTGTATACCTCGACTGATCAGGTTTGCAAGAATTTGTAAACCTGATCGCTCAGTATCATTGAATGTAAAACTGCTTTGCTTCGCAAACCCGTTAAAATTCAGTATATGTTACGGATTGTTAGGTTCTCATTGAAATCATATACTGAAAGTTATTACCTTTGTACAGAAAAATAGTGCTTTTTTCGAAATCCAGACAACTTTTGATCGATAGTAACGTCTCGCGGTCACAATTCCATCTATAAACCTATCTGATTTCCTTTATGAGAAGAGTTTTACTCACTTCCCTGCTGGTGATCTACATCCTCTCCGGCGGCGCCTTAGGGCAAAACAGCGTAACAGGTCCCATCGTCCAGTTACCGGTCTATTTTGATGTTTCACCCCCGTTGCGCGACATGGTCAAGCAGGCTCCTGCTGTCGCCTCCAGCTCGTGGAAGGACGGAATTGTGAAGAACAAGTTCAGGATACGGCCGAACACGGCCGGGCAGCAACCGGGCGGGCTGACGGACCCCGGTCTACAGACGCTCGATGGCATGGTGCCAATGGATACCACCCTGGTCAACTTCCAGGGAAATACCAATACCGAAGGTTATACCCCCCCGGATACCCATGGGGATGTTGGCCCCAACCATTATTTCCAGGTGGTCAATTGCCATTATTCCATTTATTCGAAAACAGGGACCCTGCTGGTCGGCCCCCTGGCCAACAGTTCGGTTTTTACCGGGTTGCCCAATAATAACAACGACGGCGATGCAGTGGTACTGTACGACGAACAAGCCGACCGGTGGCTCTTTTCGCAATTTTCGCTCCCCAATTATCCTAACGGGCCCTTTTACCAGATGATCGCCATCTCCCAGACGGCTGATCCGACAGGATCATGGTATCGTTACCAGTACACGTTTACCGATATGCCCGACTATCCCAAGTTCGGTGTTTGGGGCGATGGTTATTATATGTCGATGAACCGGTTCACTGCCGGTGCAGGCAACTGGGCCGGGTGCGGCGCAGTCGCTTACAACCGTTCGTTGATGCTGACAGGAAGCGCAGCTGCCACCATGGTCATGTTTACCAAATCTTCTTCGGATGAAGCCTTTGGATGGCTCCCTTCCGATTGTGACGGACCTTTCCCCACCGGAAATCCACCCAATTATTTCCTGTACAATTATGACGGGACCTCGAATGACCATCTGGGCATTTACGAATTTCACGTGGATTGGACGAATACGGCCAATTCAACTTTTACCAACTTCCTTTCCCTGCCGGTAACCAGTTTTACCGCCAATATGACCGGCATCACCCAACCGGGAACCCCCGTCAAACTTGATGTGATCAACGACCGTATGATGTATCGGCTGCAGTACCGCAATTTCGGCACGTATGCCTCTATGGTTTGCAATCATACCGTCGATGCTTCCTCCTCTGTGGCCGGGATTCGCTGGTATGAACTCAGAAAAACGACCGGTGCATGGTCGATCTACCAGCAGGGAACCTATTCGCTTTCCGACAACAACAGCCGTTGGATGGGAAGTATTGCCCAGGATTCCAGCGGAAACATGGCACTGGGCTATTCCGTTTCCGGTTCCAGCGTTTATCCTTCCATCCGCTATACGGGCCGCAGGAAAAACGATGCACTGAACCAGATGACCATTGCCGAACGAGGAATCTACAACGGCGCCGGATCGCAGACCAGTTCCGGCACACGGTGGGGCGACTACAGCGCCATGAGTTGCGACCCGTCGGCCAAAGCGACCTACTGGTACACCACTGAATATTACACCAGCACCTCCGCCACTGCCTGGAAGACCCGGATCGCCTCCTTCCGCTGGGCCAACACCCCCGTTGTCGCCACCACCAGTGCCACGAATGTTACGTGTACCGGTGCGACTCTTAACGGGACCGTCAACCCCAGTGGACTGGCTACGACTTACCATTTTGAGTACGGAACGACCACCTCCTATGGCACCAACACCACTACCACCAGTGCCGGTAACGGCAGCACGGCGGTTGCTGTCAATGCGGCCATCTCCGGCCTTACGTCGGGAGCTCTCTATCATTTCCGGCTTGTGGCGGTCAACAACGACGGGGTAGCCAATGGCGATGACATGA
Source organism: Bacteroidales bacterium (assembly GCA_035403625.1). Classification (GTDB taxonomy): domain Bacteria; phylum Bacteroidota; class Bacteroidia; order Bacteroidales; family FEN-979; genus CAIVAT01. The sequence goes on along the minus strand of DAONFN010000195.1, from coordinate 1,778 downwards.
CCTTTGTGCCCTGTGGGCCCACGGTCACCACCACTGCGGCAACAGCCGTCACCATGACCACGGCCAGCACGGGAGGGAACGTGGTTTCCGACGGCGGATCTACGATCACCGCGCGCGGGGTTTGCTGGGGCACCACAGCCAATCCGACTATTGCAGGCAGCCACACCACCGACGGATCGGGAACGGGTGTTTTTATCAGTTCCCTGACCGGACTTCTCGCCAATACGACCTATCATATCCGCGCCTATGCCACCAATGCTACCACGACCACCTATGGCAGTGACATGTTCTTTACGACGATGTGCGGCATCTATACGCTACCCTTCAACGAAACCTTTTCGGCAACCACCATCCCATCGTGCTGGAGCCAGGTTGATAACCAGGGTAATGGGCAGATCTGGCAGTTCGGCACGATCACCGGCCAGACCCCCCTGCCTGCCCTTACCGGGAACTATGCTTACCTGAACAGCGACGCCTATGGCAGCGGGAATTCGCAGAATACGGACCTGATATCGCCGACCCTCGATCTTTCAACGTATACCAGCGTGAACCTCCAGTTCAGCCATTACTTCCTGTCCTACACGGGTTCATCCGGAACTCTTTCTTATAGTATAAACAACGGGACGACGTGGACCCAGATTCAGCAGTTTACGGCCACTTCCACAACCAACCCGGCCACCTTCAACCAGGCTGTCAACGCGGTAGCAGGCCAATCGCAGGTGAAATTTAAATGGAATTACACCGGGACCTATGGATATTCCTGGGCCATCGACAATGTAACCATCACAGGTTCCACTTCGGTGCCTACTCTGTCGGTGACACCCTCGAATCAGAATGTTACGGCAGCAGCCGGAACAACGCCTTTCACGGTGACATCCAATTCGGCCTGGACTGCAACGAGTAACCAAAGCTGGTGTACGGTCACCCCTTCCGGGAGCGGAAACGGTACTATAACCGCTACCTACACACAGAACACCCTGACGACCCAACGGGTAGCTAATGTTACGGTCACCGTTACCGGGTTAACCCCAATCGTGGTGACCGTGACCCAGGCAGGATCCGTATTATTGATGACTGTGACCCCGCCCAATCAACCTGTTGCAGCCACTGCCGGGGCGACCACATTCACCGTTACCACCAATGCCACGACCCCCTGGACATCGGTCAGCGACCAGACCTGGTGTACCGTGACCCCGACCGGAACCGGCAACGGGACGATCAATGCCAACTATACCCAAAACGCCAACCTCGCTTCCCGTGTTGCCAATATTACCGTAACCGTTGCCGGAGTCAGTCCTGTTATTGTTACCGTATCGCAGGCAGGAGCCGCCCCGACTCTCTCGGTTGCCCCTTCCAACCAGACCGTTCAGCCTCCCGCGGGAACCACCTCATTCACCGTGACATCAAACTCCGCCTGGATCGTATCCAGCGATCAGACATGGTGTACCGTGACTCCATCTGGAACCGGCAACGGAACGATTACTGCGAACTATCTGGAGAATACATCGAGTAGCATCCGCACTGCCAATGTTACTGTCACCGTTGCCGGGCTGAGCCCGGTGGTGGTTACGGTTACGCAACTGGGTGTTACGCCCACCCTGAGTGTGACTCCTTCCAACCAGGATGTCACTGCACCTTCAGGAAACACAGCCTTTAGCGTTACCACGAATTCGGCCTGGACTGCGAGCAGTGATCAGGGATGGTGTACCGTAACCTCCTCAGGAAGCGGGAACGGCACGCTGGCCGCGACCTACCAGGAAAACACCCTGACTACCCAG
>DAONFN010000194.1:0-6389 GCA_035403625.1 Bacteroidales bacterium | reverse complement strand
CACCGGTCGTGCCAGCCAGTTCTGCATCTGCAGGATGATCCCCAGCAGGATATGCAGGATGAACCCGCCGAAAAGCACTACCTCGAATACCTTGACGATGTAATTCGTTCCCATGAAATGGGCGGCAGCCGAGAACCATTTTCCCCCGTCGTCGCGGAGCAGGCAGAGGTTGATCCCCAGGTGCACCAGGAGGAACATCATCAGGAACAGACCCAGGCAGGCCATCCATATCTTCTTCGTGATCGAAGAAAATCGTAAAAAAGAGGAATCCATAGCAAGCTTTTAATAAATTTGTTCGTTGATCAAAAATAGAACGAAATTCACAAACAAAAAGAAATCTCCCTTTTTTTTTCACAATTCAAAACCGATCTAAATTATGTTCGCTCCAAACGTTTACGCCAACCGGCGCAACCAGCTCCGCAAAGAACTGCAGGGTGGGCTCGTGCTTTTCCTCGGCAACCAGGAAGTGCCCTTCAACTACCCGGACAACACATACACGTTTCGCCAGGACAGCAATTTCTCCTACTTCTTCGGCCTTGACCATCCCGATCTGGCCGCGATCATCGACCTCGACGAGGGATATGACATGATCTTCGGCAACGATATCGATATCGACGATATTATCTGGATGGGGGTTCAGCCGACCATCGAAGACCAGGCGCTTGAAGTGGGGGTTGACCGCACGGCGTCCCTTCCGGCCCTGAACGAAGTGGTTCAGAAAGCGCTGGCAGCCGGACGCAAGGTTCATTTCGCCCCTCCCTACCGGGGAGAAACGATCCTTTGGCTGACCGACCTGCTCGGCATCCCCCACCCCGAACTCCGGGCCCACGCATCCGAACCCCTGATCCGCGCCATCATTAAACTCCGCATGAAAAAGGAGCCCGCCGAAGTGGCCGAGATCGAAAAGATGGTGGATGTGGCGCGCGAAATGCATGTCACGGCCATGAAAATGGCTCAGCCGGGCGTGATCGAACGCGAGATTGCCGGCACCATTGAAGGGATCGCCCTTTCGAAATGCGGCCCGGTCTCCTTCCCCGTCATCCTCTCCATCAACGGACAAACCCTGCACAACCACCACCACGGAAATACGCTCGTCACCGGACGAATGCTGGTGGTCGATGCGGGATGTGAGAACGATCTTCATTACTCCAGCGATATCACCCGGACCGTCCCTGTCGGGGGTAAGTTCAACGACCGCCAGCGGGGGATCTACGAAGTGGTGCTCGCCGCCAATCTCGCCGCGACCAAAGCGGTGAAACCCGGCGTGCCCTTCCGCGATATCCATATGCTGGCCGCCACCGAGATTGCACGGGGGCTCACCCGGCTCGGGATCATGAAAGGCAACCCGGAAGAAGCGGCCCAGAAGGGAGCCCACACCCTCTTTTTCCCGCACGGATTGGGCCACCCCCTCGGACTCGACGTGCACGACCTGGAAGGAATGGGCGAGAACCTGATCGGCTACGATGAGGAAGTGCAACGCAGCAAGGAGTTCGGCCTGGCATTCCTTCGCTTCGGTCGCCGGCTGCAGGAAGGCTTCGTGATGACCATCGAACCGGGAATCTACTTCATCCCCGAACTGATCGACCTCTGGAAATCCGAAAACAAACTGGCAGAATTCATCAACTATGAAGTGGTGGATACCTACCGCGATTTCGGGGGCATCCGCATCGAAGATGATGTACTGGTCACCGCCGACGGACACCGGGTGCTGGGAACCCCCATCCCGAAGACCGTGACCGAGATCGAATCCATCATGCACACCTGATCGCAGATACTGATTCACACCACCATGCCTTACATTAATTACCGAAATAAACAGATCTTCTTTACCGACACCGGCAGCGGCAACACCCTTGTCCTGCTGCATGGGTTCACGGAATCCTCCTCGATCTGGACCAGGCTCGCCCGGATCCTTGCCAGGCAGTACCGGGTCATTGCCATCGACCTGCCGGGCCACGGGAAAAGCGAGTGCCTCGGGCCTGTTCACACGATGGAGGGGATGGCCGGAATGGTGTATTCGTTGCTAAACCGGTTAAAAGCCGGCAAATGCCTGATGATCGGCCATTCGATGGGTGGATACGTCACCCAGGCATTTGCCGGAAAGTACCCCGATAAGCTCAGCGGCTTCTGTCTCTTTCACTCGCATTGTTTTCCCGATACCGAAACCGACCGCCGGAACCGGGAACGTACAATCGGGATCGTGAAAGAGGATAAGTTCGGTTTTGTGGCCCAGTTCATCCCGGGACTATTCCCGGAAGAGGTGAGAGGCAAATTCGCAGCCCCCATCGACCGGATGGTCAGGGAGGCTGCCGGGGCCGGGAAGGAGGGGATCATCGCTGCGCTGGAAGGGATGAAGGTTCGTTATGACCAGTCGGATGTGCTCCGCACCACGAAACTTCCCATCCTTTTCATTCTTGGGCTGAAAGATTCGCGTGCCCCGGTCGACCGGTTCTGGGAAATGATCTCCCTGCCGGCCCGCGCGGAAGTGCTCATCCTGCGGGAATGCGGGCATATGGGTTTCATTGAGGCCCCGGAGGCCACTACGAAAGCCATCACCGCATTTGCCGGGAAAGTTTTCGGAAAGTAAACTTCGGCTGATCAGGTTTGCAGGAATTTGCAAACCTGATCGCCCAGTTTAACAGGTATCTGTCCCCTTGGAGGAGAAGGGGCTGCAGTAGCCGCGATACAACAGAAGCATCACTTGTAGAAGTTCATCTCTTCGATATATTTCCACACCTTATCGGGGAGGAAATGACGCATATCCATCCCCTTCCGGATGCTGTCGCGGATGAACGAGGAGGAGAGGGTGATCAGCGGGGCATCGACATGCCTGACGGAGGGATGGTTGTCGAATGGGGTGGCAGGCACTCCCGGGCGGGGATAGAGGTAGATGGTGTACTGTTCCAGGATCTGTTCGTAGTTTTTCCACTTCGTGAAGGTGGCCAGGCTGTCGCTCCCGGCAATCAGGGCAAATTTCCGGCCGGGATATTTCTCCGACAACCACGTAAGTGTGTCGATGGTGTAGGAGGGACGCGGCATCCGGAATTCGATGTTGGACGATTTGAACCGGGTGTCGTCCTCAATGGCCAGGTTCACCATGAACAGCCGGTGATGGTCGGCGAGCAGAGTCGACTTGTCCTTCAACGGGTTGTGAGGCGAAACTACGAACCATACCTGGTCGAGGTCGGTAAACCCGGCCATATACGATGCGATCATCAGGTGCCCGTTGTGGATCGGGTTAAAGGAGCCGAAGAAGAGACCGGTGTTCACGTTGCGATGTACGATTTACGATGTACGATTTACGATGTATGATGTACGATGTACAATTGCAGGATTGTGTTCTATAAGTTGAGATCTGTTTTGCCGTTGAGGAAGCATTGCACCAGGTCAGCCACTTCGCGGCATTTTACTTCCAGGTTGTCGTTGATCACGATCCGGTCGAACCGGTCGGCAAAGGAGAGTTCATAAGCGGCTTTGTCGAGTCTTTTCTCCAGGGATTCGGGCGATTCGGTTCCCCGCTTGCGTAACCGGTTCTCCAGTTCTTCGATGGAGGGCGGATGGATGAAAATCGCCAGCCCGTTGGCCCCGAAGTATTTCTTCAGGTTCAGTCCGCCTTTGACATCTACATCGAAGATCGGGGCCTTCCCCAGCGACCAGATGCGGTCCATCTCCGACTTCAGTGTGCCGTAGTAACTGCCCGGGTAAACCTCCTGCCATTCCACGAATTCATCCCGGCTGATCCGGTTACGGAATTCATCTCCGGAAATGAAATAGTAATCCTTTCCGTCGGTCTCTTCCTCCCTGCGGGTGCGGCTGCAGGCCGAGACAGAAAATTCAAGCACCGGAAGGCTCTTCAGCAGATGCTTCACGATCGTGGTCTTTCCCGCCCCCGATGGCGCCGACACGATAATCGCTTTTCCCATGGAGAATAACTATTGACGAGTGACGATTGACAAATGACAAATGACTATTTAACGAATCAGCACATCAGCACATCAGCACATCAGCACATCAGCACATCAAAGAATATTCCCCAACTGCTCCCGGATCTTCTCCAACTCATCTTTCATCTGCACCACAATTTTCTGGATCGCAGCCTCGGAGGCTTTCGAGCCGATGGTATTGATTTCGCGGCCCATTTCCTGGACGATGAATCCCAGTTTTTTACCCTGGGAAACAGGCTCCTCCAACGTTTCCAGGAAATAGTCGCAATGCTTTTTTAACCGGACTTTCTCTTCCGTGATATCCAGCTTTTCGAGGTAGAAAATGAGTTCCTGTTCGAACCGGTCGGGATCGGGTGACCGGCCCGGGAGGTCGGCCGTCAGCCGCGAAAATTCGTTGAGCAGGCGCTCGCGCAGGGCGGTGATCCGCCTCTCTTCAAGGGGTGCGATACCCTCCAGGAGCAGGAGAATGCCGTGTACCCGCGCGGCCATGTCATTGCCGAGCACCTTTCCTTCACCGGCCCGGAATTCGTCGGCCCGGTCGATGGCTTCACGGATGGCTTCCGCAACCGGAGGCCAGTCCTCCTCGCCGATCTCCTCCCTTCCCGCCTGGATCACCTCCGGCATGCGCAGGACCTGTGAAAAAAGATCGGCAGAAGTTTCCTGTAATTCCTCCGCAAGGAGCTTCAACTCCCGGTGGTAAGCCAGGGCGAGGGGTTTGTTCAGGGAAAACCCGGACGATTCGCCGGTGGTTTCGATCCCGATGTAACAGTCAACCTTACCCCGCTCCAGGCGTTGTCCAAGCAGTTGCCTGACCTCCCACTCTTTCTGCCGGAAGCATCCCGGGATTTTAAGTGCGAGGTCCAGTTGCTTACTGTTGAGGGTCTTGACTTCAATAGTCAGTTTTCTGCCGGGGATCTCCGCCGTGGCCTTCCCGAACCCGGTCATCGATTTGATCATGCTTCCGTTTATTTTAAGCAAACATAGGAAATTTTCACCAACCCTGCTGCGACCCGCCGGAGGCATTTGCCAATTTGCTAATTTTGGGGTGCTTATAGGGCCGGTTGCGGCTATAAACAAAAAAGATGCAATACAGGGTCATCGACGATACGCTCAAGTACTATACGCTGATGCTCAATGATATCGAGCAGGCGAAAGAGTATATTTTCCTGGAGACGTATAAATTCTCGAATGACCACATGGGAGTCCGTTTCCGCGATGCCCTCACCCGCCGGGCCCGCGAAGGGGTGATGGTGAAGGTCCTGATCGATTCATGGGGGAAAGGCCCTGTGTCGGAGACCTTTTTCACCGACCTGATCGCACATGGCGGGGAGGTCCGTTTCTTCGAGAAGATAACGATCAATACCGACGTTTTTACCCGTGGGCACCGCCGCGACCACCGCAAGATCGTGGTCGTCGATGATTCGGTCACCTACATCGGATCGGCCAACATCACGGGGTACAACCTGAACTGGCGGGAACTGTGCCTGAGAATGGAAGGGGAGATCGCGGTGGCCTTTAAAAAGGTCTTTCTCGAGAATTTCAACGCCTTCAATCCCTTTATCATCACCAACAAAGTCACCCATACACGGAAGATCCGCTTCGGCGATTTCGAGATCATCCGCGACGTTCCCTCCATCCAGTTTCAGCGATTGCGTAAGCGGTACACCCAGTTGATCCGGCAGGCCGGGAAGTCGGTGGTCGTCGAAACCCCTTACTTTCTTCCTGGTTTCCAACTCCGGAAAGCGCTGATGGAGGCCTGCGGGAGGGGGGTGGATGTGAAAGTGATCATGCCCAAGCATTCCGATGTCCGCATGATCGACATCCTGCGCAATAAATATCTCGGACTCCTGCACGATGCGGGGATCCACCTGCTTTTCTACCTGCCGCATAACCTGCATGCCAAACTGCTGGTCATTGACGGAGAGATCTTTTCCATTTCCAGTGCCAACTTCGATTACCGGAGTTTCCGCTATCAGTATGAAGTCGCGCTGATCGGAAGCGAACCCGCCATCCTTGAACAATTGCAGGCTCACATCACCGAAACCATCCGGAATTCGGCCGGCCTCGATTACCTGGAATGGAAAAGGCGGCCGCTCATCGAGAAGATCTTCGAGTGGATCTTATTGCCTTTCCGGCATTTTTTCTGATGCCGTCTCCTTCCGGTTGGCCAGGTTCACCACGTAAACACCCGAAAAGATCAGGATGGCCGCGGCAACTTTCGCCATCGTCACTTTTCCCTGCCCGGCTGAAACCGACAAAGCGGCAGCGATAAAAGGTTGAAGGTAATTGTAATAGCTCACCACACTAAGCGATACATGCTTGACCGCGAAGTTGACGAGCAGATAGGCGACGAAGGTGCACAGGACGATCACAAAGGCCAATCCCAGCCAGGCTGAAACAGGAATGGCGCCGGGATGGATTGCAAGCGCTTCCCGGACGGAAAAA
>DAONFN010000193.1:0-6395 GCA_035403625.1 Bacteroidales bacterium | reverse complement strand
TTTCCATGTGTTCACAGCCGGGTGGCTCCAGGGAAACCCGCAACAGGCCCTTTCCGCAGCCAACCAGGTCATCCTCACCGAAAGTATGGCACACAGGATCTTCGGAAAAAGCAATCCCATCGGTCAGATAATCCGCTACCGCAACAAATACAACCTCGAGGTGACCGGCGTCATTCGCGACTTTCCGCCGACCTCCCATTTCCGGGTTGAGATGCTGGTGTCGTCTGCAACGCTGAAGGAGGTAAGCCGGTTCATGACCGAGTCATGGAACAACTCCTCAACCAGTTTCTATTATGTGCTGCCGCCTTCGGTCGATCGTTCCCGCCTTGAACAACAGATCCGCAGCCGGTATATGGCCGAGATGGGGGTGACGAAGATGGAGATGACTTTTCAGCTGCAGCCCCTGCCGGAGATTCACCTGTATTCGGCCGACACACGCTGGGACATGTCCGTACGGGGCGACATCCGGGTGGTGAAAGCCTTCGCGATCATCGCCTTCTTCATCCTGTGTATCGCCTGTTTCAACTATGTCAACCTTTCGCTGGCGCTGTCGGGACGAAGCAACCGGTTCACCGGAATTCAGAAAACGATGGGTGCCGAACGCCGCAACATTGTGGCTTCGACGCTGACCGAGAGCCTTCTGCTGGTGGCGATCTGCACCCTTCTGGCGGTGTTGATCACGCTGTTTGCGCTGCCACTGTTCAACCGGATGATGGAAACCTCGCTCCGGATTTCCGATCTGAAAGGAGGGATCCTGCCTGCGCTCGCCCTTCCTGCCGCCTTTGCCGTGATCGTCCCCTCCGTCATCCAATCCTGGTTCCGGGTGAAGGTCAACCCGGCGGTTATGCTGACGGGAAATCTGCAACTGTGGCACGCTGCCGCCGGCCGGGGTTATTCGCGCATTTCCCGGATATTGACCGTGCTGCAACTGGCCGTTTCCATCGCACTGGTTTCGGGGGTGATGGTAGTTTCGCGCCAGACATCGCTGATGCTCGACCGTCAGCTGGGGTTCAACAAATCGCGCCTGCTGGAGATCCGGCTTCCCTGGGATGATCATACCAGCCGGAACTACGGTCTGTTGAAAGAGCAGTTCACGCATCTTCCGGAGGTGAAAGATTTCGGCGCTTCGTGGAATTCACCGGCCGAGAACATCAACAACTACGGGTCCCTTGAATTTACCGGGAAAGACGGTGCCCTTCACCAGGTTTCGTTCGGACAACTTCCGGTGGATGAGGGTTACCTGCGGGTGCTGGAAGCCCGGTTTCTTTCGGGAAGAAATATGGATCCCCGGGTTCGTGCCGACAGCACCCGGATGCTCATCAACCGGGCCGGGATGGAGGCGCTCGGCATGGGGAATCCTGTCGGTTTAAAGGTAAAGAACCGCTTTTTAGGTTCGGAAGTCCCGTCGTGGGAGATCGCCGGAGTGATCGATAACATCCAGTATGCATCCCTCCAGGAGGCGGCACAACCCGTTTGCTTCTACCTGTGCCGGACCGAATTGCCCGTGCTCATCCTTCGCATGGCTCCGGGGGACCTGGCACCGGCGCTGAAAAAACTTGAGCGGATCTGGACGAAGGTCCTGCCCGACGAGCCCTTTCAATATTCCTTCTTCGAGGATAAACTGGAATCGAATTATAAAAAAGATATCCGCACAAAGCAGGTCCTGACCACCATGGCGGGCATCGCCGTCTTCATTTCGATGCTCGGGGTGTTTGGGCTGGGATCCTTCATCGCCCTGCGGCGCCGGAAGGAGATCGGCATCCGGAAAGTCAACGGGGCCGGTATCCTCTCCATCCTGGTGCTGCTCAACCGGGGATTCGTGGCATGGGTCCTGGCTGCTTTAGTGATTGCCACCCCGCTTTCATACCTGGCTTTGAGCAAATGGCTGGAGAGCTTCGCTTACCGGGTGGACCTGAGCGGGTGGATATTCCTTTTGTCCGGTCTGCTGGTGCTTTTCATTTCACTTTTCACGCTCAGTTTTCAAAGTTTCCGGGTTGCCGTTGCCAACCCGGTCGAATCAATCAAATACGAATAACCGGCTGTCGCATGATTCAAAAAGATCTTGTGTTCGTTCTTCGCCTGTTGAAGCGAAACCCCCTCATCCTGGCCGTGAATGTTGTGGCGCTCGGTGTGGCCCTGACCATGGTGATGCTGACGATCACCTATATCCGGTTCGAGATGAGCTATGATAACCATTTCACAACCCGGCAACGGGTGGTGAGGCTCTACAGCCGGGTGACCGACAACACCTCCTCAAAATATTACGGAATTTCGCTTCGATCGGCCTATACGCAACTTCCTGCGAGGGTTCCGGAAGTGGAAAGCGCCGTGCAACTATACGGAGGCTGGCCGGCGGCCGTCAGGTACCAACAGACCCGGCCGGGGAATGCAACCGTATTCTACTCGGATAAGGAATTTTTCGGGGTGTTCGGGCTCCCCTTGCAACTCGGGGATGCCGGCACCGCCCTGATGGAGAAAAACAGTGCCGTAGTGACGGCTTCGTTGGCCCGAAAACTGTTCGGGACCCTCAATTGTCTGGGGAAAAGTCTCGACGCCGACGGCCAGAAGGTGAGGGTGACCGGTGTGATGGACGATATGCCCAGGAACTCCCACCTGGTTTTCGATATGCTCATCTCCCTGTCGACCCTGAACATGGACTGGTTTGGCGGGCTTGAATTTCAGACCTATTACCTCCTCCACGAACACACGGCTGCCAAAGAGGCCGCCGGTAAGATCGCGACCGTCAATGATGCCCTGATGAAAGATTGGGCCGGTAATATGAATGCAAAGGTAAAATCGGGGATTGAACCGTTGGGTGACCTGTACCTGCATTCATTGGCAAGTCCGTTCATCCCGAATCACGGAAGTCCCGGGCAAATGCTCATTGTCGGGTTGATTGCGCTTTTTGTGCTGCTAACGGCGCTGCTCAGCTACATCAGTCTCTTTATCATCCAGGGAGAGAAACGAATTGCCGAGATATGCACCCGGAAGCTATTCGGAGCCACCAACGCCGGCGTTGCCAGGCTTTTCTTTTTGGAAACTGCCCTGGTGTTCTTCCTGTCGGCCGGCCTGGCTTTTCTGGCCACCATCCGGCTGATGCCCGGGATTTCCCGCCTTCTGCTGTCAAAGGTGGAAGTATCGGACCTCTTCTCGGGTTGGGGCATGCTCACCGTATCGTTGGTGTTGCTGGTGTTGCTGGCGCTCACCTCCGGATATCCCGTTATCTATCTCTCCCGGATGAAGTACGTTTACGGATTGCGGGGGAAGCGGTCGGGGGCTGGCCGCCGCAGCCTTTTTTCAATCGCATCGGTGTTCATCCAATTCCTGGTCACCTCGTTTTTCATCAGTTGTGTCGTCATCATCCTGTCGCAGGTGAAATTCATGCATGATCTCCCGCCGGGGTTCGACCGAAGCAACATCCTTGTAGCCGGAAACTGTTCATCACCCATCGCACGAAATTACCGGGGCATCCGCGAGGAACTATTAAAACTGCCGTTCGTGCAGGCGGTTTGCGGGGGCGAGCACATGATGGGAGGAGGATGCAGCGGTCAGATCATCCGTAACATGTGGGAAAGCGAGACGAGCAACAAGGGAATCAATGAGTACCGTGAAATGCCGGGATTCGGCGAACTGATGAAGCTTCAACTGATTGACGGGCGGTTTTTCCGTGCATCGATGGCCGACAGCCACGCCCTGGTAGTCAATGAAGCGGCTGTACGGCTGCTGGGTCTTGCCCCCAAAGCCGGGCAGTTCGTGATGTACAACGATGTCCGGACGGAGATCATCGGCGTGGTGAAAGACTTCTTTTATGAGTCAAATCCGGGCGAACCGATCGAGCCCCTGGTAATATCCCGTTGTTTCTGGGGAACGCCGAATATCTACATCCGAACCGCCGGCCCCCTCTCCGGCGACCAGCTTCGGCGGATCAAGACGGTTTTCACCAGTTTCGACAAGGAATATGTGTTCGATCCGACGACCGTGGCGGATATTTTCGACGGGATGTACAAAAGGGAGAACCGGCTGGTGAAGATGGTGGGAATTGGCGCGGCCGAGGTGGTGCTGATCAGCCTGATCAGCCTTTTTGCGTTGACGGTTCTGAAGATCTCGCGCCGAACGAAGGAGATTGGCATCCGCAAGGTGAACGGCAGTCCGGCCGCGCGGATCGTGACCGAACTGCTCAGGGAGACGGCGATTGTGGTGGTGGTTGCTTCGCTGATCGCCTCTCTGGCCGGGTATATGGTAATGACCCGCTGGCTGAGCGATTACAGCGCCCGGATTCGCCTTACTCCCGGCTATTTTGTTGTTTCACTGGCGTTCGTGCTGGCAGTGGCCCTGACCGCCACCCTCTGGCAGGCCTGGCGGGCCGCCGTAAGGAACCCGGTGGAGACGCTGAGGTATGAATGACGGATCGGATATTTCCCGCTATTTTCCCGATAAATCTTTAATCAAGGATTCAATTTGCATTGTTCTCGCTTTCTTTATCTATCTGTTATCAATGTATTCAATAGGAACATATCCATAATTTTGGTTGTCTTTGCCATATAATGTAACAAAGGCTCTCGTCAGTTTGAAAAATGCTGCAGGGTCTTTTGCAATTCTTTTTAACAGGTCAGTGTATGTTTTAGCAATTGGTTTTAAAGTATTAAAATGCGGTTGCGGACATAAAAGAAAAACATTTCCAGCATTTTCCCCGTCCAGAAAAATTGTCAGGCAAGCTGGTCCACCATCAACTTCGGCAAAGGCCAGCCATTTACTTTCTCTTCTATAAATAGCTTTAGTTTTGTTTAAGTCTATTGTCCATGCCCACTGTCCGCCCGATACGTATTGATTTGTGAATTTTACTATGTCTGAAGCGGGTAGTTGTCTGAGAAGAGTTTTATTAACCGCATTTTGGGGAGCTTTCGGGGTCGCCAAATTGAACCCGTCATAGTCAGAATAAAAGCCAACGAAATCTTTCAGTCTTTCGTCTGCACAAATTCGTGCAAGTTCGATAAGGTCGTTTGTGTCAGTCTTTTTTCCAAGCGAATTTTCAATATGAACCTCTGTCGGTGTTTCGTCTGAGTTAACATTAAATTTCACCTTCAATATTGAATAGTCTGTATTAAACAGGTCGAAAAAATTTCTTTTGGTTTTTATGCTATTCATGCTTCATCGGTTCGTTTAGAATGCTGCATAACGGTGGGTGTGCAACCACCAGTGCGGGTTTTAGCTATTGCTTTATATGAGTTTCGTTGTCAAGTTCATTAGCACCACTTCCTTTCCTTACCACGCCCTCCAGCATCGGGATTGAACGCTTGTTGTGCGTTTGGACTTTTTTACATATCATTTATATTCAAATAGATTTTCCCTGTTTCTATCGCTTTTCTTCTTTTTTTAAATAATAAATCCGTCAAACTTATTCGACCCTCAAGGATTGAAACAATGTCAAAACCATCCATAATTATTATAGATTTGAAATCAGGAGAAATAGCTTCAGGGCTAACTCCGTCAATAGTCACAAGAACCCTATCGCAGTTTTAAATTTTGTTTCAACTTTATAGCAAAATGATGCTAAATCACTTCTATTGACTTGTTGCTTCCATTTTGCTTCAAGTAAATAGTCAGTGCCTTGAAATGTAAAAGCTCCATCTATCTGTTCTCCAAATATTTTAAAAGAGCCTTTCGGTTGTAAATTATAAAGTAGAAATAGATCATAAAGGAATTTTTCAAGTTCATACCCTCTTTTCTGAAAATCAGTCAAAACAGCAATCTCTGTAAATCTATCCTTCAATAATACTAATTCATCATCTAATGATTTATTTTTAAGAATTTTCTTTTCTACCTCTGTTCTTCGTTTTTTTACATCTTCCTGCTCTTGTGTAATTTGAATATATCCCTTTGTTAACAAGCGCAGTTTACTAACGGCCTCTTTTGCGCGCTTTGTTTTTGATCCATCTTCATCCCAATATTGAAGATTACTGAAATCGGTAAAATCTGTTACTGCTAAAAATAAGTTGATTAAATCGTTTTTTTAAATATCTTGACGATTGTTCATCCGTTCAATTAATTCCTTGACTCCTTCTCTTTTGGTAGCGCTCCAATTAATCGTCCCAACAATTGCCTTATTTTCTAAAACAAGCTTTAGAAAATCTTGTAAATCCTCCTTCTTCCAATAAATGAGAGATAACGAATCTTTGAGAGCAAGAACGGCTTGTGGAGATATCTTCTTATCAGAATTCATGGAGTAAATATGTTACATTTCTAAAAAAACATAACGCATAACGGTGGCGGTATGAAAAGTTGCCGATTGCGGGCGATTTCCTGTCAAGCTACACAAAAGTTTATGCGTACTACACCCCTTTAATAACTTACTGACCCGGCAATTTTTTATACCGCGTGTTAGCGTTTCGTGCTTT
>DAONFN010000192.1:0-6398 GCA_035403625.1 Bacteroidales bacterium | reverse complement strand
TCCGTCGGCATAATATCCATTCGGGTTGGGCCGGTCGAGCACAACCAGCGGTACGCCGTTCTCCGCGCAGGCTTCCATGACCCGTGTCAGGGTGGAAATATAGGTATAGAACCGCACCCCCACATCCTGGAGATCAAAGAGGATGACGTCGAGTTTTCTCATTTCTTCGGCCGGGGGCTTTTTCCCGGCACCATATAAAGAGACCACGCGTGTGCCGGACAGGGTATCGCGGAAATTCCCGATTTCCGCCCCGGCCTCTGCCGAAAGGTAGTACCCGTGTTCGGGCGAGAAGATGACCGAAACCTGCACTCCTTTCCCGGCCAGGAATCCGGCCAGATCCTGCCGGCCCGCACGGGAGGCGCTGTTGGCTACCAATCCGATCCGTTTGCCCTGCATCAGGGGGAAGTAAAGGCCGGTCCGTTCGGCCGCCGGAACCACACGGTCCGGACCAGCCTGTGGAAAGGCCGTCGTGACCGGAAAGAGGAGGAGAAACAGGATCGTCCGAAAAACCATACTTTTGCAAAGTAAAGATTTCTTTTCGTTGAACACCGAACTTTTTATCGCGAACCGGCTCGCCTCGCAGGGAAGGAGAAATTTCTCGCGGACGTTTGTGGTCATCGCCATAACCTCCATCGCGATGGGGGTGGCGATCATGATCGTCGCCGTCGCGATCCTGACCGGGTTTCAGGAGGAGATCAGGGATAAGGTGACCGGGTTTTCCGGACATATCCAGGTGACGCGTTTCCAGGAGAACCCGGGGTTGGAAATACCGCCCATGGATGGGAACCCGGCCTTCCTCCCCCGCCTCAGAAAGATGAAAGGGATCCGGCATGTGCAGGCATTCGCAGTAAAGGCGGGCATTATCAAGGCATCCGGACACATCCAGGGAGTGATTTTAAAGGGAGTCGGCCCCGATTACGACTGGCGGTTTTTCCGGGAAAGGCTGGTCGCCGGCCACACGCTCAGCCTCCGCGACACCATCCGGACCAACGACGTACTCATCTCCAAAAAGACCGCCGACATGCTCGATCTAAGGCTGAACGGCGATTTGCGGATGTATTTCATTAACGGAGGACAGGCGCTGGGGCGTAAATTCCATATTGCCGGGATCTATGATACGGGGCTGGAGGAATTCGATAAACTCTACGTGATCGGCGACATCGGCCATATCCGGAAACTGGGCAACTGGGAGCCGGGTCAGGTGGGGGGACTGGAGATCTTCATCGACCGTTTTCGCGACATCGACCGTATGGGGGTGCAGGTGTACCGGATGGCCGGCTATGAATACGACGCCGCCACGATCAAGATGCTGAACCAGCAGATCTTTGACTGGCTCGACCTGCAGGATGTCAATGTGGTGATCATCCTGGTTCTGCTGATCGTGGTTTCGGCCACCACCATCATTTCAGCTTTACTCATCCTGATCCTTGAGAAGACTTCCCTCATCGGCATCCTGAAGGCGCTGGGCATGACAAGCGGTGCGGTGAGGCGACTTTTTCTTTACCAGGCCCTGCGCATTGTCGGATGGGGTTTGCTATGGGGGAACGTTGCCGGGATCTCGCTTTGTCTTCTCCAGGAGAAATTCGCGGTGGTGAAGTTACGCCAGGAGACCTACTATATGTCGGTGATCCCGGTCAACCTGGACCTGTGGAACATCCTCCTGGTCGATGCCGGAACGGTGGCGGTATGTTACCTGATCTTCCTGCTGCCCTCTCTGGTGATCGCCCGGGTATCGCCGGTCAGGGCGATCCGGTACGCCTGATCAGCGCCCGCTTCCTTCGTGTCTCTTATGTAGTCCGCATTCTCGGGAAGCCGGGTTCTCCCACCACCAACGCCCGGCCCGGATGTCCTCACCCGGTTGAACGGCACGGGTGCACGGGAGGCAACCGATGCTCGGAAATCCTTTCGCATGCAGTTCGCTGACGGGCACCTGCCATTTTCGGATGTAATCCCAAACCTGATCATTCGACCACCGAATGAGCGGATTCAGCTTTAATATCTGATTGGAAGAGTCCCATTCGACGAGGTCGGCGCCGGTCCGGGTGACCGACTGATCTTTTCGCATCCCCGTGATCCAGACTTCCATCCCGGAGAGCGCCCTTTTCAGCGGTTCGATCTTGCGGATGTGGCAGCAGAGTTGCCGGTTCTCCACCGATTCGTAGAACAGGTTCACCCCTTTTGCCGCCACCATCTCCTCCACGTGAGCCGGCTCGGGGAAATAGATGCGGATAGGAATCCCATATTTCCCGACCGTGATATCCAGCAGATCGTAGGTTTCCTGGAACAGCCGGCCGGTGTCAAGCGTAAAGACCTGCACGGGCAGTTGGGCGTCTGCGATCATGCGGGTGATCACCTGATCCTCGGCGCCCAGGCTGGTGGAGAAAGCGATCTTTCCTTCATATTCTCCGACAAACCAGTCGAGCACCTCTTCCGTCGGGGCATTCGCGAAGCGGCGGTTCAGCTCCAGCATTTTTTCTTTCATGGCGGCGGATGGAATTATTTTCGCGAAGTTACGAACATTCCCAGCTCCCCCACCCGCCATCCGGCAGGGGAAAAACGTACTTTTGGCCCAAAATCGAATCCATGCGTGTCCATTTCATTGCTATCGGCGGAAGCGCCATGCACAACCTGGCTATCGCCCTGCACCGCAAGGGCTACCAAATAACCGGTTCTGACGATGAGATCTTTGAGCCATCGAAAAGCCGACTGGCTGCCTGTGGCCTTCTTCCCCCCTCCCAGGGGTGGGATCCGGTGCGGATCACACCCGGCCTGGATGCCGTCATCCTGGGGATGCATGCCAAAGCCGACAACCCGGAACTGTTGAAGGCCACCGAACTCGGGTTAAAGATATTCTCTTACCCCGAATATCTCTACGAGCAATCGAAAGCGAAGAAGCGTGTGGTGATCGGCGGCAGCCATGGCAAGACCACTATAACCGCCATGATCCTCCATGTGCTGAAACACGCCGGCATCGATTGCGATTATATGGTCGGGGCGCAGCTCGACGGCTTCGATGTAATGGTGCGGCTTTCGGAGGATGCGCAGGTGATGGTGATCGAAGGCGACGAGTACCTGACATCTCCCATTGACCGCCGGCCGAAATTCCACCTCTATAAACCGGATATCGCGATCCTGAGCGGCATCGCATGGGACCACATCAACGTATTCCCGACCTTCGACAATTACGTGGATCAATTCCGGATTTTTATCCGCCAGATAACCCCGGGGGGAACGCTGGTTTATTGCGATGATGACCCGGAACTGGCCCGCATCTGCCCGGCGGCCAGGGGCGATATCCGCATCCAGCCGTATGGCGTGATGCCACATGTGATCCGCGACGGGGTTACCTGGATCCGGAGAGCGGGCGACGAAGTTCCGTTACGGATCTTCGGCCGGCACAACCTGCTGAATCTCAACGGCGCCCTGCATGTTTGCCGCGAACTTGGCGTTGACGATTCCCTCTTTTATGAAGCGATACGCACTTTCGGTGGGGCTTCAAAACGTCTCGAAGAGATCGCACGGGAGGGTCAACGAGTGGTGTACAAAGATTTCGCCCATGCGCCTTCCAAGGTCAAAGCGACCCTGCAGGCTGTGCGGGATCAGTATCCCGGCCGCACCGTGATCGCTTGCCTGGAGCTTCACACGTACAGCAGCCTGAGCGGGGAATTTCTCGGGCATTATCAGGGCTCCCTCGATCCGGCGGATACCGCCCTGGTCTATTTCAACCCGCATGCCCTGCAAATCAAACGTCTGCCGGCCATCACCCCCGAACAGGTCAGGGAAGGGTTCGGGAATCCAGACCTCGAAGTTTTCACGGATTCCGGGCAACTGGCAGAAAGGCTTTTCAGGGAAAGGCAACCGCAGGCCGTCCTGCTGCTGATGAGTTCGGGTGATTACGACGGGATCAACTTGAAGAAACTGGCAGTCGGATGGGTGGAACTTACGGGCAGGTGATCAGTTTTCCCGACACTACAGTCCCGTCGGCAGCCGTTACCGAATACAGAATCACGGGCGGGGCGTGAAAACATCCCAGGTCGATTACCGTAGAAGGATCCCGGGTTAGCCTGTCGAGGATGATGCGGCCGGTGGGATCCCTGAAAACCAGTTTTCCGGGCAGCATCGACGGGTCGTTGATCTGAACATTCACCCTATCTGAAGCGGGGTTGGGAAATAGCTCCACCTTCACGACCACCGGCAGGCGGGGGGCTATTCCGGTGATCACGAAGCATTTATCGTACCCGGGGTTCTGATATTCCAATACTTCGTTCTCGTGGTAACAGAGCAACTGCGGGCTGTCGCCCACCAGCAGGCAACTGCCGCTCTGAAGCACCCCGAACAGGCTGCCGATCCCTTCGATCCAATGATCTTCGCCATAGATGTTTCCACCCGCATCCCGGCAAACCAGGTTGATCTGTTTCCTCTTCTCTCCCGTCAGCAGTGTGACGGAATCGACGGAACTGATTGTGAAAAAGGTGCCCATGGGATCGTAGAAAAGGCTGATCGTATCGCCGGCTACGGCATTGAAATCATAGACCAGGTTATTAGGGGGCCCTCCCCACCACGACAGGTAGAACACTTTTCCGTCGCCTTCCTCCCGGATAAAACCATTCGGGTTCCAGATTTGATGTGCTTCATCCAGAGCTCGCCATACCTTCATGTAGGCGAGCCCCCCGATGGTTGTATCGCCTTCAAATTTCGTATAATCGGTAAAAAAGACCATCGGGTTTGAATAACTGTGCAGGGCGCTCCACAATTTACCCGTGCTCACCAGAGACTGTCCGCAAAGGACCGTAATAATTCCGGGAACATGCAATAATACAAGAAAGACCATAAGTTTTTTCATTCCGCAAAATTTTCCTAAAGTTACGATAATATTTGCCCTTTCTGTTTCTCTGTCACTAAAATTTTCCTAACAACCGGGGAATTCCGGCCATCAACGGAGTCTTCGGTAAATGACTGCATAGGCGCGGAGAGGCCAAGATCCGGATTTGTTAAGATTCAAAATATTCAGAAATAAAAAGGGAGCCACCCATCGGCGCTCCCTTTTTACGATAATCCAAGCAGGTTTGTCGTACTATCCGTTCATGGAGATAAGGAACTCCTCGTTGGTATTGGTGTATTTCATCTTATCCTTCAGAAATTCCATGGCTTCCAGCGGATTCATATCGGCGAGGTGGTTGCGCAGAATCCAGATGCGTTGCAAGGCATCCTTGTCGAGCAGCAGGTCTTCGCGGCGGGTGCTGGAGGAGACGATGTCGATGGCCGGGTAGATGCGTTTGTTGGACAATTTCCGGTCGAGCTGGAGTTCCATGTTGCCGGTACCCTTGAATTCCTCAAAGATGACTTCATCCATCTTTGAGCCGGTTTCGATGAGCGCGGTGGCGATGATGGTGAGCGAGCCGCCGTTCTCAATCTGGCGTGCTGCGCCGAAGAAGCGTTTCGGTTTCTGAAGGGCGTTGGCTTCGACCCCTCCTGAGAGCACCTTTCCGGAGGCGGGAGCCACGGTGTTGTATGCGCGGGCAAGGCGGGTGATCGAGTCGAGCAGGATCACGACGTCGTGGCCGCATTCGACCAGGCGTTTCGCTTTTTCGAGAATGATGTTGGAGATGCGGGCATGCCGTTCAGCCGGTTCATCAAAGGTTGAGGAGATGACTTCCGCCTTAACGCTGCGCTGCATGTCGGTGACCTCTTCCGGGCGCTCATCGATCAGGAGAATGATCATATAAACGTCGGGGTGGTTAGCGGCGATGGCGTTGGCGATCTCTTTGAGGAGAACCGTTTTCCCCGTTTTGGGCTGTGCAACGATCAGTCCGCGCTGGCCAAATCCGATAGGGGCAAACATGTCGATGACGCGCGTGGACATGCTTTCGTTTTTATGCCCGGTGAGTTTGAATTTCTTCATCGGGAAGAGCGGTGTGAGGAAGTCGAAGGGGATCCGGTCGCGAACCTCCTCTGGTTTCCGTCCGTTGATGAGATCGACCTTAATCAGGGGGAAGTACTTTTCGCCTTCCTTGGGAGGGCGGATGGTGCCGCGTACGGTATCGCCAGTCTTTAGTCCGAAGAGTTTGATCTGCGACTGCGACACATAAATATCATCGGGGGAATTGAGGTAGTTGTAATCGGACGAGCGAAGGAAGCCATATCCGTCGGACATGATCTCGAGGACACCCTCGCTCATGATCAGCCCTTCGAATTCATAAGGAAACTCTTCTTTCGGCCGTTCCGGGCGTTCCGGGAATTTCCGGTGGAAATCGCGTTGTCTGCGCTCCTCCTGGTAAGTTTGGGCGACCGGAGTCTCCGTTACGGGCGTAACATTCTCAACCGTTTCAACAGTTTCGGTCGCGACCGGTTCTTTTTGCACCGTTTCAATGGGCTCGGTCAGGATCACCGGTTTTTCA
>DAONFN010000191.1:0-6429 GCA_035403625.1 Bacteroidales bacterium | reverse complement strand
ATTTCTCCAAGTTCACTAATCTTACGGATAATATGATTCTTATGAACCGCCTCTTCGGGGGATTTCAGAAAAGAATCGATCTCTCCTTTGGGCAGTCCGTGAACCTTTCCAAGTTCGCGATAGATCGACTTGTCGCGGAAAGTCGACATAGCGCCGAGGAGGGCGGTATGCTGCCGGCCATACCGTTTAAAAATGTAGTCGATCACTTCGTCGCGCTCCTTCCACGAGTAATCAATGTCAAAATCGGGAGGCGAACTGCGCCGGGGGTTGATGAAGCGCTCGAAATAAAGGTCGAGCTCGATCGGGTCAACGTCGGTGATGCGCAGGCAGTAAGCTACGATGCTGTTGGCGCCGCTCCCTCTTCCGACATGATAGAAGCCGCGCGACATGGAATAACGGATAATGTCCCAGGTGATCAGGAAGTAGGCGGCGAAGCCCATCCGGTCGATGATATCGAGTTCATGGCGGACCCGGCTGCGGGCCTCGGTGTTTCCCTGTCCATACCGGTAAGCCAGGCCGTCCATAGCCAGTTTCCCGAGCAGTACCCGGTCGTCGTACGGGTCGCCGGTAAAGGTTTTCCTGTTCTTACAACTCCGGAAATCAAACCCGATGGAACAGGCCTCCGCCAGGCGGACAGTGTTGCTCACAATGTCGGGAAAGTCAAGCCGTAGCCGCTCCCACGCCTCCCGGGAGAGGATGACCTCGTCGGGGGCCGCAACCTGGTCGGGTGTGAGCCGGCTAAGCAGGATGTTGTGATCGACCGCCCGGAAGTTGCGGTGAAGCTCGTAATCCTTCCTGTTCCGGAACGTGACCGGAGCCATGACGACCATCCGGGGAACCAGGTCGCGGTAACGGGAAAGGACCAGCGGGGTAAGTTCGGAGGGGCGGAGCCCGATCAGGGACGGACGATTGCCGATGGACGATTGCCGATTGAAGCCATTGGACAAGGGATAGATGAAGAAGACATTGTCAAGGGGCGGGGCGAGATCGGGAAGGGGCAGTCCGTTCAGGTTATGGTGGGTCAGAAATTCATTGAGATTGCGGAAGCCGTCGTTGTTAGCAGCCAACCCGGTGTAAAGCAAACGGTCGTCCTTCCGGAACTCGATCCCGGCGATGGGGGTGATCCCCGCTTCCGTGCAGGCCGAAACGAACTCAGGGATGCCGGTGGAATTGTTGATGTCGGTCAGCGCCAGTACCCCGGCTCCGTTCGCGACCGCTTCCCCGACGAGGCTGTCGACGGAAAGCGTGCCGTAGCGAAGAGAGTACCAGGAGTGGCAATTGAGGTGCATAGGGAGCGGAATGAAAAATTTATTGATTAATTATTAATCAATTTCCAGGCTACAATATAATCATTTTGAATTTTCCCGTCAATTGTAATATGCTTATATTTGCGGTGGATCTCTATGGCAGACCTCCTGAAGCATTTACCGGACAAGACGACCCGGATCTACCTCCTGGCCGGCATTGTATTCCTTCTGACCGCATGGTTTTCAACAGGATACAATCACTTCGACGAACATTTCCAGGTTATCGAGTTTGCCGCACTGAAACTCGGTCTCATAAAAGCAGCCGATCTTCCCTGGGAGTATGGGTGCCGGATGCGCCCGGCTCTCCAGCCACTGGTCGTATGCGCCCTGTACAAGATTGCCAGTCCGTCGGCGATAGCGAATCCCTTCTTCGTGGCTTTCCTGGTGCGCCTCTTCTCCGCCCTTTTGACTTTTTATTCCATTCATCTGGTCATCCGTCTTTACTCTCCCTGGCTGGCCAGCCGGCAGTTGCGGTACGCCCTGCTCCTCCTCTCCTTCTTCCTGTGGTTTGTTCCTTACAACGGGGCCCGGTTTGCCTCCGAGACCCTGGCGGGAAGGATCTTCCTGGCCGGGATGGCGTTGTTTTTCCTGCAAAAGGATCAACGGGCAAAGGATTATCTGTTCAACGGTATTGTACTGGGATTTGCGTTTGTGGTGCGGTACCAGTGTGGTTTCATGGTTGCCGGCTATCTTGCCTGGCTCTTGCTGGTGCGCCGGTCGGGTCTTCGTAACGCAGGAGCCTTCTGTGCCGGCCTGCTCGTCGCCCTGGCAACCGGCATTCTGGTCGACCGATGGTTTTATGGAGAATGGGTTTTAACTTCGTGGAACTACTTCTCGCAGAACCTCTTGCAAGGAAAAGCCTCCACCTTTGGCACAGGACCGTGGTGGTATTACATCGAGCAAACCCTGATCAACGCCTTCCCCCCCCTCAGCCTGGTTTACATCGCAGCTGTATTTCTCTATTTTTATTATTATCCAAAGGATGTTATAACCTGGGTGCTGGTCCCCTTCCTGGCTGCCCATTTCCTGATCCCTCACAAGGAGATCCGATTCCTGTTCCCGGTGATCGGTTTTCTCCCGGTGATGATCGTCAGGGTGCTGGATGCTATTGGAAGAAGGAACGGATATTCATGGCTGGAGGGTCGTGCTTTCCGGATCTCAAGAAGAGTCTTCTGGTCCCTGAACAGCCTGATGCTCATCCTTTTGATCTTCCGCCCCGCCGATGACGGGATTGCCTTATACCGGACCCTCTGGAACCGGTATGACAAACCTGCCCGGCTGTGCTTTTCCGGCGACAATCCCTACCACCGGGCCAAAGTAGATATTCATTTCTACAAGCGGCCCGGCCTGGCGCTGACTCCGGTGGACAGCCTGAGCCAGGTCGTACCGGTGCGGGATACCGTTACCTTACTGGTGACGCCAAAACCCCTGGTGGTCCCGCTCGAAGGATTTTCCGCCGAACTTGTTTACTCTACCTATCCGCAATGGGTCCGGCATTTTAACTTCAACCATTGGATGGACCGGACCAGTTTCTGGCATGTTTACGAGATCAAACCTGCAGGTTTCCCAATCCACCAGCCATGAAGCGCAACATCGGCTGGAACGGATTCACCCTGTTTGTCGGGCTGAGCTGCCTGCTCAACCTCGTTATAAACCTGATCAATCACCGGTTTCATCCCGGTGATTTCACCGTTTATTATAGTGCGGCGAAAGCACTAACCGACGGCGACCCTGTATATATGGTGTCCTTTTATACCGGAAGCGGGTTTTACAAGTACAGCCCGGTCATTCTGCTCTTCTTTCTCCCCTACCTGCCCTTTGGACTGAAGATCGCTTCGATCCTCCATTTCCTGGTGCAGAGCCTGGCTTACTGGCTGACCTATTCCGTACTCCGCGAGCGCATGCGGGTGTGGTTCCCGGGAACGGCCATCCGGAAGGAGCGATGGCTCCTGGCGTTCTCCTTTGCCGCCATCCTGATCCACCTGACCAGGGAACTCTATGTCGGCAATATCAACATCCTTCTTTTACTGCTTTGCACACAGTCGATCCACTTGGTTTTAACCGGGAAGGAGCGTGCTGGCGGAATCGTTGCGGGTTTGGCCATACTGGCCAAGCCCTACCTGGTAATTCTCCTGCTCCCTGCCCTGATAAGGAGGAGGTGGAAGATGCTCGGGTGGGTATCCACCACGGTGGCAGCCGGATTATTGATTCCATTTTTCTATCCCGGACCTCAACGGGCCATGGATCTTTATGCCGGCTGGATCCGCTCGCTGGGGATGCACAGCGACGATTTTCCGGGGATGACCTCGATCGATTACCTGGTGCGCCTGGTGGTCCCGGCCTGGCCCGCCTGGGGGATATGGATCATTTTACTGGTCCTAACCGGTGGGGTGACCCTGTTGATACTGAACCATCTTCGCAAGGAGCGGGTGCCGGGTGAGGCCGGGCTGACTGAACGAAACTTCGCTTTCGAATGGTTTCTTCTGGGAGCCCTTATCCCGAACCTGATCAAAACCGACTGGGTACTCCTGCAGTTCAGCGCCCCGCTGATCGTCTTCATCATCTTTACCATCGGCACCCGGCGAAACTATGGATGGATCCCGCTGCTGGTGGTGCTCCTGTTTTTCTACGGCGCGAATTCCGACGACCTTTTGGGCCGGGAGCTCTCGCGAAACATCCTGCACCTGGGACTGATGGGACTGGCCAATTTTTTCCTGGTGATTGTGGGAGTGGTTCTGTATGGAAAAAGCCAGCGGTCGGCGGTCGGCAGTCGGCAGCCGGCAATCGGCAACCAGAATTCAATCCATAATTCGTAATTTTCGTTTTTTCGCCATTTCGTTACCTCCCCTCCTCACAGCCCACCCCTCTCAGTACGATCTTCTGCCCGTATTTTCGCCGGATACGGTCGATGGCCTGGTAGAGGTTGACCATTTCGGTATTGTCGTCGAAGAGGCTGAGCTGCGGGTTTCCTGAGATAAGGCCGCTGAAGCGCACCCCGATCAGGCGGATCAGCATGCGCCGCTGGTAGAGGCGGTCGAAGAGGCTTTTCGCCACGGGGATGAGATGGTGGTCGAAGGCGGTATAGGGGATATGCTGCTGCAGGGTATGGGTGTCGAAGTTGGAATAGCGGATCTTCACCGTGACGCAGGAGGTGAGTTTTTGCTTGTCGCGCAGTTCGAAGGAGATCTTCTCCACCATCTTCACCAGAATCTCCTTCATCCGGACGATATCGATACTGTCCTGGTCGAACGTATGTTCGGTGCTGACCGACTTGGCCTCATGGTACGGGTAAACGGGGGTAAGGTCGATGCCGTTGGCCTTTTCCCAGATGACGATGCCGTTCTTCCCCATGACCCGTTCCATCATATCGACGGGGATGCGGCTGAGGGTATCGATGGTCACCACTCCCATCGAGCGAAGCAGCCGGTAAGTTTTCTCCCCGATCATGGGTATTTTGCGGATCGACAGGGGGGCGAGAAAAGCGGGCACCGCTTCGCTTCCCACACAGCGTTCCCCGTTGGGTTTGGCCTCACCGGTGGCGATCTTCGACACGGTCTTGTTCACCGACAGTCCGAAGGAGATGGGCAACCCGGTGTGGCGGATGATGGACTCCCGCAGTTCGTGGGTCCATTTCTGCACACCGAAGAAGCGGTCCATGCCGGTGACGTCGATATAATGTTCGTCGATGGAAGCTTTTTCATACACGGGAGCCTTCTCTGCGATGATCTCCGTAACGGTGTCGGAATACCGGGAATAGAGTTCCATGTCGCCCCGCACCAGGATGGCGTCGCCGCAGAGAGCGCGGGCCATCTTCACCGGCATGGCCGAATGGACGCCGAACTTCCGTGCCTCGTAGCTGCAGCTGGCTACCACGCCTCGGTCGGAGGTACCGCCGATGATCACCGGCTTTCCCACCAGTTCGGGGCGAAGCAAACGTTCGACCGAGACGAAGAAGGTGTCGAGGTCAAGGTGGACGATATTTCGGGAAAGAATCATAGGTAGCGAGGTAGCGAGGTAGCGAGGTGGCGAGGTAGCGAGGTGGCGAGGTAGCGAGGTAGCGAAGTAGCGAAGTAGCGAGGTAGCGAGGTAGCGAAATAGCGAAATAGGGAAATTTTGAAATAGTGGTGGGGGTTCGTTTCAGTTTGAGCTTTTTCTTGATACTGGAAAAAATCCGTAGAAGTTCGTCGGCATCGGCAAGCAGGGGATTCGCCTGGTCATCGCTCATCACGCCGGTTTCCCTGAGAAAATCCAGCCAGAAGATCGCCTCGTCGTTTTCCTCCACTACAATGCAGATCTTTGAATAATACTCCGCTTCCGACCTCCCCCGAGTCGCAGAATAATAATTGGTCGCCACGGAAGACGCACACCGGACCAATTGTTTTACAGGATCCCTGTTTAATGCAGTCAATGGCAGTGACCCCGTAATCCTAAAAACCTGCACCGCAAAGTTTCGTGTACGTACCCGCATAGCCTGGTTGAACTCGTGAATGTCATACCTTTTCATATATTGTTTTACTGCTTAATCCGGTTTCACCGCAAAAGGTGATACCTCCCCGCCCATTTTTTTAATTTATTCTTTATTTCGCTACCTCGCATTTTCGCTACCTCGCTACTTTTATGATTATTTTTTAATCATTTTTGCGATTACAATATAATCATTATATTTGCAGTCACCAAATTTTTTCGCCATGGTTTTCAGCAGCAACATTAAATTCCTGCGGAAGCGCCGGGGTCGCACGCAGGACGACGTGGCCGCCGCCCTCGGGATGAAGCGATCCACCCTGAGCGGGTACGAGAACAACATCGCACAGCCCGGCTTTGAGGCCCTGGTGGCCTTTTCGAACTATTTCAACACCGCGATCGACACCCTGATCCGGGTTGACCTGGCCTCCCTGCCCGAAAGCCAGGTCAGGCAACTGGAGCGGGGGTATGACGTTTATTCCCGGGGCTCGAACCTGCGCATTCTGGCCACCACGGTAGGGCCCGACAACGAAGACAACATCGAGCTCGTGTCGGAGAAAGCCAAGGCCGGTTATACCACCGGGTTTGCCGATCCCGAATACATCAGCATCCTCCCAACCTTCCGGCTTCCCTTCCTTTCGAAACAGAAGAAATACCGCAC
>DAONFN010000190.1:0-6456 GCA_035403625.1 Bacteroidales bacterium | reverse complement strand
GTACAAGGCCAGCCTTGGCCGCGAGTCCGTCCGCGAGAAGGCGGAGGCGAGGCCGCCGGCGAAAGCAGTCGAGCCCGCGCCGGCGAAAGTGGACAAGCTGTCGTGGAAGGAAGCGCGCGAACTCGAGGGCCTGCCGGGCCGGATCCATCTTGATCGCCTTGTTGGCTTTGGAAGGAAGAAGCGCCCTGGCCTTTTCGTACTCTGCAGAGGCCCCGGTAAAATCCTTGCCGATCAGTTTGAGCCCTCCGAGTCCGACCAGGTTAAGGGGGTTGGAGGGGTCCTGGCGGAGGCCGTTTTCATAAATTGCCCGGGCCGAATCGGCTTTCTCCCTGAACGAAATGTTCAGGGTGTCGGAAAAGTATTTTTCCAGGCAATTGCGGCCATAATAGTAATAAAGATCGCCGTTGGCCGGTTCCTGGGCGATCAGCTTCTTAAAAAGGGAGGCGGCCAGGGAAAATTGTTCGCTTTTGGTGAGTTTGATCGCGCTGTTCAGGTCCTGGGCATAGGTATTTGCCAAAAACGGAAGGAACAGCAACAATCCCATGCAGACACTGACTTTTCTGGTTACACTTGACATGACGAATTTCCTCTGTTAGTTAGTGTTTTACTTCAACAATACGGACGGGCATGGCCGCTGGGACCATCCCGGAATGCAGAACGATGAGTTGTCCCTTCTCCCCTGCAATAAACGATGAAAAACCGTAGGCCAGACCCGTATAGGTTTGCCGGTTGATGCAATATACTTCGCGGGTAAGGGGATAGGACCCTTCCGCGATATAGGCCTGGAACGGCCGGTAATAGGTGGTGGCGGGGTCGGTATCGCCTTCCAGTGCGATCCCGGCTACCTTGATGCGCTTCAGAAAGTTGTGGGAAACGGTGTCGGCCGCATCGCTGATCCAGTTCACGCTGACCACGCCGATCGCATTTTTGTGCTGTTCGACATAGGCGATCACTTCCGCATTGTTCCTGGCCGCCATGCAGGTCGACGGGAAGGAGTCGATCGAGAACCTCTCCCGGATATAGCGCGGGTTCGACGATTTGAAATTATCGAAAACCACAACCA
This sequence comes from Bacteroidales bacterium, assembly GCA_035403625.1. Taxonomy (GTDB): domain Bacteria; phylum Bacteroidota; class Bacteroidia; order Bacteroidales; family FEN-979; genus CAIVAT01. The sequence continues at coordinate 5,393 of DAONFN010000190.1, read as the reverse complement.
GATCCTTCAGATCCGATTTTTTGTTGATCTGGTTCCACCGGGTGATCTTACCCAGGAAAATATCCCGGACAGTGCCGAACAGGAAGCTGGAATCGGGGTTGTCGCGGTGGACGATCAGCGCAACCGCGTCGAGGGCGATTTTGGTGACCTTCGGGATGAACTGCCGCTCCTTCAGGTAAGCCACCTGGTCGTCGCTGAGTTTCCGGTTGACGATGATCAGGGGCACCGAATCGTTCATGAAATCGTTGATGATCTCCGCTTCAGGTTTATACACCGTGTCGATATGGGCATACTTGTAAAGGCTCTCAAAAGTATAGCGTTCCGCTTCGGCCAGCAGTCGATAGGAATCATCCACACCGACTTTTATAGTGCCGCGGGTGGGATTGTCGGTTCCTTTCTTGCTTCCGTCGCTCCCGCAGCCGGCTGTCAGCAGGATCATCAAAATCCCTGCCAGTCCGAAGGAAAACAGGGTGCTTTTTCTGATGTTTTTCACGGCTTCTACGCTTAAAATCAACAGGTTCTTGAGAAAGAACACAAATTTATGAAAATTATTATTGCGCCTTTCAAATAATCGGTAAAAAAGGTTGTATTAACGGGGTTTTCCCGCAAATTTCGCCTCAATCTTCAGGCTCTTCGTCCGATTCCCGCTGCCGGGTCCACAGCCGGGCCATCCGGAAGCCTCCGTAAAGGAAGAGAAATACAGCGAAAATGACACGAACCTCACGCCGCAGATATTGCAGGCGTGGCGCAACCAGCACATAGACCCCAAGGGCAAAATAGAGGAGGATAACGGCCCAGGCGAAATACTTGCTGAACTTCTGCATGGTCAACGGGTAACCTGCCAATAGGGAAGGGAATCGCCGGCAGCCGGCCACTGGTTCCAGTAGGCAGGGGTCACGACCTGCCCGTCTTTCCGGCGCAGTTTTTTCTCGTAAAGGGTGATGACCGGGTTGACGAGAATATCTGTTACTCCGATAACAAAGGTTTCCAGTTCCGTTCCATCCTTGGCCTTCTCTTTTTCCAGCTTCACCTCGAACCCATTGAATGCCAGGAGGTCCTTTAAAAAAGTTGCCCGCTCGGGGGAAATCCCGGTCTCGATTACCGAGCAACGGATCCCTTCAATTTCGGCGATCGTTTGTTTACCTTTTAACAATGGCATGTTGTATGTTTTAATCCGTGTGGGGGCGTATTTATTCGTGTGGGGGCGTACGGCCGTACGCCCCTTTCTGCTAATATAACCCGAAACTCAGGCTGAATACCATCTCATAAATCACACTGGCGAATCCAACGGCCATGATACCGGCCACGCAGATCAACAGCCCGATCCGAGAATAACTGTCGCTCCGGAAGTGGGCGATCGGGTTGTCGCTGCGGTTGAGCAGCATAGCTTTGATCACCAGGAGATAATAATAGAGCGAAATGATGGTGTTGATCAGGGCGATCAGGGTGAGGATGTAATATCCCTGGTTCACGGCAGCGGTAAAGAGGAAGAACTTACCGAAAAACCCTGCCAGCGGCGGGATACCGGCCAGCGAGAAGAGGGCGAGCATCATCACCAGGCTGAGGTTGGGATTGGTCCGGTAAAGTCCGTCGTAATCGCTCATGTTCTCTTTCCCGGTACGGTTGGAGATGATGCCGATCACGCCGAAAGCCCCCAGGTTGGAGAAGATGTAAACGAGAGCGAAATATACCACTGTCGCCATCCCGAGCTGACTTTGCCCGATGATACCCAGCAGGATGAAACCGGCCTGGGCGATCGAAGAGAAGGCGAGGAACCGCTTGAGATTTTGCTGACGAAGGGCGAAAAGATTACCCACGGTGATGGTCAGGATCGTGATGATATAGAGAAGGTCGCTCCACATCACGGCGATCTTTGCAAATACCGTATAAAGGATGATGGTGAAGATGAATACAGCGGCACCTTTCGAGATGACGGAGAGATAGGAGGTCACGTTTACCGGGGCGCCTTCGTAAACGTCGGCCGTCCACAGGTGGAAGGGAACCAGCGAGATCTTGAAGGCCATGCCGGAGAAGAAGAAGATGAAAGCCAGCACCTGAAGCGGGGCTCCCGTAATGAGGGGGGCGATATCCTTGAAATACATGGTCCCGGTGGTCCCGTAAATCATCGACAGTCCATAAAGCAAGACCCCCGACGAGAGGGCGGAGATGAAGATCAGCTTCACCCCGGCTTCGGCCGAGCGTTCTTTCATACGCTCGTAGGCGGCCAGCGCGGCAATGGGGATGGTGGCAAGCTCCAGCCCGATATAGAACATCAGGAAATCGCCGGCCGAGATCATGTAGTTCATCCCGATCAGGGTTGAGAGCATCAGCAGGAAGTACTCGCTGATGCGGTCCTGGTTCTGCGGCTGCTTCAGCCAGTCGACCGACTGGATAAAGACGATCAGCACCCCGATGTTCAGGATGTTCTTCAGCATCATGGTCAGCCGCGTCGACTGGTACATGCCTCCGAAAAGTTCACCGGGTGTGCCGGGAAAGAATCCTGCCACCGTTGCGGCCGCCATCATCAGGATCGCCGGAAGGATGATCCTCTGCTTCCTGCTGTCGGGTAAGAAGATCTCGACGATCAGCAGGATCACCGCGATCGCGATCAGCAGCAACTCTTGTCTCATTATCAGCATCTCTCAGAAATTTTATGCATCATTATTCAATATCTATACGCTCTGCCCACAACCCTTCCACACGACTCACCTCTCACTTCATCAATTTCCAGCTGTCATCAGCTTCTGCACCACGGGTCCCAGTCCGCCGTTGATCATATCGGAAAGCCACAGCGGGGCCATCCCGATAAAGGTGATCCCGGCGATCAGGGCTACCACGCTGATTTTGTCGTGCCATTTGGCATCGGTCAGCGACTCGTATTCCGGGTTGCGGATCTGCCCGAGGAGCAGGATCCCCACCACACGGAGGATGTAAACGGCCGTTACCACGATCGAGGAAGCGGCGATGATGGTCGCCACCCGGTGGAAGGTATCGGCATTCTGGAAAGATCCCACGAAGATGGTCATTTCGGCCACGAATCCGCTGAACCCGGGAAGGCCGAGGGAAGCAAGACCGCCAATCACATAGGCCACGGCCAGGAAGGGCATTACTTTCATCAGTCCGCCCATCTCGTTGATGTAGCGGGTATGGGTGCGTCCGTAGATCATCCCGATGAGGGCAAAGAAGAGGGCCGTCATGATGCCGTGCGAGATCATCTGCATGATGGCGCCGTTCATCGCGGTCTGGTTGAACATCAGGATGGCGAACAGCACCAGTGCACAGTGGCTCACCGAGGAGTAAGCGTTGATGTATTTAAGGTCTTTCTGCCAGATGGCACCGAGGGCTCCGTAGATGACCCCGATGGTGGCCAGGATCAGGAAGATCCATCCCATTTCATGCGCCGCCTGCGGGAGGAGGAACACGGCCACCCGGTAGCAGCCGTAACCGCCGAGTTTCATCAGCACACCGGCGTGAAGCATCGAAACGGCCGTAGGTGCCGAGGCGTGACCGTCGGGCGACCATGTGTGGAACGGGAACATGGCTCCCAGCACGCCGAAACCGATGAAAAGCAACGGAAAGAGAAAACGCTGTATATCCATGGGCAGGGTCTCTTTCGAGATCCGGATCAGGTCGAAGGTGAGGGGGCCACCGCCCGGGGCGGAGTTGATGTACAACCCGACGATGCCGAGCAGGATAAAGGCTGAACCGCCCATCAGCATCAGGGTCAGTTTCATGGCCGAATAATGACGCGGACCGCTTCCCCAGATGCCGATCAGCAGGTACATCGGGATCACCGCCAGTTCATAGAACAGGAACATGGTGAACAGGTCGAGGGAAATGAAAAAGCCGAACACCCCGGAAGCGAGCAGGATCAGGGAGGTGAAGAATTCACGCGGCAGGTCGGTAACGTCCCAGCTGGCAAAGATCCCGGCAAAGACTACGAGGGCCGTCAGCCCGATCATCGCGACCGACACGCCGTCGACGCCCACGAAATAATGGATGTTGAGCGTTTGGTACCACACATAATCCTGGGTGAAGATCACTTCGGCCATGTTGCCGGCCCGGCGCTCGGCAAGGAACATCAGGATCAGCGTAATGGCGCTCAGCAATTGGAGACTCATCCCCACCACGGCCACCCACTTCACCTGCTGGTGGGTCTTGCACAAAAGGATCCCGGCTACCGTGAGCAGGGGGATAATGATGAATATCGACAGGCTCATTATTCGGAATTGTTAGTTGAACAGCAAATAGGTGAATAACAGGACGAAGAACACCACGCCCGATACGAAAGCAAGCGCATAGTGCTGGAGCTGGCCCGACTGGAATTTTTTGATCCGTTCGGAGGTTACGTTGGTGACATACGCCAATCCGTTCATCGACCCGTCGACGATGTGACGGTCGAACCAGGCGATGGGACGGGAAACGTAGTTGAAGATGATCTTCTTGGTGATGAAAAGATAGATCTCATCGATGTAGAACTTCCGGTAGGCGGCGCGGGCGAAGAATCCGAGAGCCGAAAAGATGCGGTCGGGGATGTTGGTCTCTTTCCGGTAGAAGATCATGGCAATGATGATCCCCGTAAGTCCGGCCAGCACGGCGGGAATGGCGATCCCGGCTTCGAGGTGGGAGGCAAAGGGCATCCGGTCGGAGGAGACGAAATGCGAGAAGGGGATCAGCCCGGTAAGCAATGTGGCGATGGCCAGCAGCATCAGCGGGAGGGTCATCGTGATCGGCGCTTCGTGCGGTGTGTGATGGTAATGCTGCTCCTTGCCCCAGAACACCGAGAAATAAAGGCGGAACATGTAGAAGGCGGTGAGGCCGGAAACGATCATCTCCACCCAGTAGAGCATCAGGCTCCGCTCGTGGCCGGCGGCGAGGATCTCGTCTTTGCTGAAGAACCCCGACAGGGGCGGCACACCGGCGATGGCCAGGCAGGCGATCAGGAAGGTGAGGTGGGTGATCGGGAGGTGCTTTCTCAGTCCTCCCATTTCGTTCATCACGTTGCTGTGAACGGCATGGATGATGGCGCCGGCGGCGAGGAAGAGGAGGGATTTGAAGAAGGCATGGGTGAAGAGGTGGAACATGGAGGCCATGTAACCGAGCCCCTCGTGTCCGCCGTAACCCGAAACGCCGAGGGCGAACATCATCATGCCGATCTGCGACATGGTGGAGTAGGCAAGCACCCGCTTGATGTCGAACTGGGTGCAGGCGATGACGGCGGCAAAGATCGAACTGAATGCCCCTACGTACATGACCACGTCGAGGGCGACGGGTGCGGCAAAAATGTAGATTGGGAAAAGGCGCGCCACCAGGTACACGCCGGCCACCACCATCGTGGCGGCATGGATGAGGGCTGACACCGGGGTGGGGCCCTCCATGGCATCGGGCAACCA
>DAONFN010000189.1:0-6519 GCA_035403625.1 Bacteroidales bacterium | reverse complement strand
TACCTCCTGGAGCCGGAACCGTCCTTCCATCTCTTTGATCACCTGCGCTTTTTTCTGCCCGGCCAGGGTGTCGCCGGTCTTCCGGGCCAGAAGGATGTACTGGTACGCCTCCGCATGTTGCCCGTTCGAAGCGGCGAGTTCTCCCAGGGTCTCATAGCAGCGGACGATGATCTCACGATTCTTTATCGCCTTTGCTTCCTCAAGAGCGTTCAGCGCTTTCCGGTGTGCCGTGATCTTGTTGCCCGCATGGTCCATGGCTACCGCGAGATCGAGGTCGACCATGCACAAACCCGCTTTCTCATCCAGCCGGAGATACTTCTCCCGTGCCTTTTCAAACAGGATGATCGCCTCGGCATACCGCTTCATTTTCACGTAGAGGGCTCCGAGACTGTATTCCGAATGAGCGATCGGCCGGATCTCTTTACCCGACAAACGCATCTGGTAGCCTTTCCGGTAATAGGAAAGGGCGGAATCAAGGTGCCCGGAAGTCTCAAAGGCCGATCCTATGTTGGTATACGTGCTGGCTGCCCCCGGCTCCTCTTTGAGCCGCTGCTGGATGGCAAGCGCTTCCCGGAAATACACCAGGGCATTGCCGGGCTCGTTCATGCGGTTGATGATCGAACCCAGGCTTACCAGGCTGGCTGCGCGCAATTGTTCGTTTCCCGTTTGATGTGCAAGCCGGATCGCCTCCTGGTATTCTTTCACGGCCAGGCTGAAATCGCCGTTCACATCCCGGAGCGTAGCCATGGCAAAATGCCACAGCGCCCTGTCGGCTGAATTTCCCTCTTTCTCAAGCACTTCCCTGGCACGGGCCAGGTAGGAACCGGCCAGGAGATATTCGTCCTTATAATAGTAAACCCGCCCTTGCCACAAATAGCTCAGCCCCGCACCCCGCAGGTACCCGGTTTCCATGGAGAGGGCCAGGGCCTGCTGGAGATAGAGAAGGGATCGGTCGTTCTCGCGGCTGCAATAATAACGGCCCAGTTCCAGCAGCAACCGGACCTTCGTCGTGTCGACCGGCATCGAAGAGAGCTGCGGTTCGCGCTGCAGGAGTGTGGAATCTCGCGACTCGGCAGCCCTTGCGGCCAGGGATGTACCTAACAAGAATACAAATAACAACCGCTTCATGGGTTGGATCGGTCGAAGCTTCGGTATGCATCGACAGACTTTTACAAATTTGATAAAAAATCCGGTACAGATGCAGACGACATTAAAAAAACATTACCGACGACCAACACGCGCCGCTACAAGCGGATCGCAAATTTCTTCAGCCGGTCGTCGATCATGGAGTCGGGAACGACCTGCTTTATGCATCCTGCTACCGCGTTAACGAGCCGTTCCCTGACATAATCCCGGCGGATCACAAGGGAGATCTCCCGGGTGGCTTCGGGCCGTACGATCCTGCGCAGGTTGGCTTTCTGCTTGTCGCTGAGCAACTGGATATGCAACTCGGGGATCACGGTGTATCCGCCGTTACGGTCGACAATCCTGACCAGGGTTTCTATGCTTCCTGCTTCATAGGTCGACCGGTGGGTCTTCCGGTCACAGAGGTTGAAAACCTGGTTGCGGAGGCAATGACCCTCTTCCAGGACCCACAGCAGTTCGGGCGGCATCTGGTCGAGCTGGATCTCCTCCTCTCCCGACATCGGGGCCCCCGGCGATACGTACGCAACAAACTTCTCATAATACAGCGGGATCTCGAGAATATCCGGCTCGTTGAGCGGGGTGGCGAGAATCGCCATGTCGATCCCGGCCAGGCGGAGTTCCCGGATAACCGATTCGGTGCGCATCTCGGCGATCTTAAGGGCGACTCCGGGGTATCCCGTGCTGAAACGGGGGATGAACCCGGGCAGAAGATAGGGCGCCACCGTAGGGATCAGTGCCAGTGCCAGCGGACCGTCGAGCGACTCTTTCCGGGCTGCCACATGCTCCACCAGCTGCCGGGCATGGAACACGACCACCCTGGCCTGGTTCAACACTTCTTCCCCAATCGGGGTGATGACCACCGGATGTGCTTTCCGGTCGAAAATCGTGCAATTCAGCTCCTCTTCCAACTTCCGGATCATGGCGCTCAGGGTGGGCTGGGTAACGCCGCAAAGCTCGGCGGCTTGCCCGAAATGACGGGTCTTCCCAAGGGTGACAATATATTCGAGTTGCTGCAGGGTCATCCGTTGAATGTGTATAGATAAATTCTATGTAAAGATAGATAAAATAGTTTATGTATATGAAAATGCGGTCATAATTTTGCAGCATAAAATCCATCATTTATTCACTAAAAATTGAAAATCATGTCACAGATTGGAAAAGAGATCGTGGACTTCAACGTCCAGGCCTTTGTTAATAGCGGGTTTAAGGAAATTTCGAAGAAAGATGTGCTGGGAAAATGGTCCGTCTTTTTCTTCTATCCTGCCGATTTCACCTTTGTATGTCCGACCGAGCTGGAAGATCTGGCCAACCATTATCCCGACTTTAAAGCTGCGGGCTGTGAGATCTATTCCGTGTCGTGCGATACGCACTTTGTACATAAAGCCTGGCACGATACATCCGAAACGATCAGGAAAGTCGAATATCCCATGCTGGCTGATCCCACAGGAGTTTTGGCACGCGGATTCGAGGTCATGATCGAGGAAGCGGGACTGGCCGAACGGGGTACGTTCATCGTCAATCCGGAGGGGAAAATTCATGCGTATGAGGTGGTTGCAGGGAACATTGGCCGTAATGCCGATGAGCTTCTTCGCCGGTTGAAAGCCCTCCAATTCGTCGCCAGCCATCCCGCTGAAGTCTGCCCGGCCAAATGGGAACAGGGGGGAGAGACTCTGAAACCGAGCATCGACCTGGTTGGTAAAATCTGACTGCCCGGATCCGCTTTGACATTTCACAACGAAACACTTAAACCGTTCACCCTTTATGCTTGAAGCTGCTATCAAAGAACAGGTTATCCACCTCTTTAAGGACCTGAAATCCGAATATAGATTCGATATCTCGGCCGATCCCCGTCATCCCGAACGCGCCACGCTGAACGGGCTGCTTGAAGAAGTGGCTGCCTGCTCCCCGAAGACCACCTGCCGGGTGAACGACGGAGAGGGGCTCTCCTTCACCATCGTGAAGGATGGGATCCCCTCTTCGTTCCTTTTCCGCGCCGTACCGACCGGACACGAATTCAGCACCCTGCTGCTGGCAGTTCTGAACCTCGACGGGATTGGCCGAAATTTGCCCGATGAGGTGATTACAGCCCGAATCCGGGCTCTCCGGGGACCGGTTAATCTGAAGAGCTTTATTTCGCTTTCCTGCACCAACTGTCCCGATGTGGTACAGGCACTGAATATCATGGCGATCCTCAATCCGGAGATCCGGCACGAGATCATCGACGGCTCGCTTCACCAGGAGGAGGTGACCCGCCGCCATATTCAGGCCGTGCCGTCGGTCTTTGCCGGAGAAGATCTGCTCCATGTCGGGCGGTCGGACCTGGGAGAACTTCTTTCGAAACTGGAGGAACGCTATGGGACCGATTACCGGGGAACCGAGGGAAAAATCTCACCCTTCGATGTGATCGTGGCAGGAGGAGGACCTGCGGGTGTAACAGCCGCTATTTACTCTGCCCGGAAAGGTCTGAAAGTGGCCCTGGTGACCGAACACATGGGAGGACAACTGACCGAGACCCTGGCCATCGACAACATGATCTCCGTGCCGGGAACCACCGGAAGCCGGCTGGCTGCCAATTTACAGACCCATCTCAGCGAATACCCGGTACAAGTCCTGGAAAACCGGAGGATCGATCATGTGGAACTGGCAGGAGGACAGAAGCTGATCACCACGTCCACAGGCGAGATCTTATCGGCCCCGGCCCTGATCATTGCCACGGGTGCGGGCTGGCGCAGGCTGAACGTTCCGGGAGAGAAGGAATACCTGGGTTCGGGGGTTGCTTTCTGTGCGCACTGCGACGGTCCGTTCTACAAGGGGAAACGGGTGGCGGTGATCGGGGGAGGGAACTCCGGTCTCGAAGCGGCTATCGACATGGCAGGACTGGCCGTGCAGGTGACTGTGATCGAATTTCTTGACGAGTTGAAGGGCGACCAGATCCTGCAGGACAAGATCGCCACCCTGCCCCATGTCTCCGTGATCACCGGCGCCGAAACGATCGCCATCCGTGGTGACGGTTCGAAGGTTACGGCCCTGCAGTTCCGCAACCGGAACACGGGGGAAGAAAAGAGCCTGGAACTCGATGGCGTATTCGTCCAGATCGGCCTGAAACCCAATAGCCAGGTCTTCGCCGGAATAGTGCCGGTGAACCGTTTCGGTGAAATCACGATCGATGCCCACTGCCGTACCGGGGTGCCGGGCGCATATGCGGCCGGGGATATAACCGATGTTCCCTTCAAGCAGATCGTCATTGCAATGGGAGAAGGGGCAAAGGCAGCTTTATCGGCGTTTGACGACCGGATTAAAGACCGTTTGGGGTCCTGACAAATGAATTTGCAAAAATTTTAGAAATTTTTTTTATATCAGAATATCAAGAAGATAGGAGGCAGTTCTGCTCGTCTTGATAGGGTTCTTCAAGTTGGTTGTTGCGGGCTGAAACTGAATTTCACGTACCTTTACGGAGTCAATTTTCATTTTCAGAACTACCATATCTAGCCATCTGATGAACAAGACGACAGTCCCGACAAAAACTCCACCCATTGAGAAGGAAAAGGTGATAGCCAAGGTAAAAAGTCTCATCGCCGACAAAACCGTCAAACTGAACACCAAGTACCTCCATTCTCACTCGAAAGTGGCCCTGATGGTTGAAGGGCACATCATCGAGATCTGCGGCAGCGAAGGCCGTCAAATCCGGTATGAAACCTTCAACGTTCCCCTTACGGCCAAGGAGCACAAAGAGATCATGGATGCCTTCCTGGATGAAGTAAAGAAACGGAAGGAACATGACTCGATCAAAAAACTGGAAGAGCTGAAAGCCATTTTCAGGAGCTGATTTCCAGTTCCTTCAGTCCGTTACAGGTTTTTCAGTGCCATCAGCACCGGGTAGATCATCCCGGCCATCAGGAATAATACCAGGAAGGGCCGGTTGATATTCTGCCACGAGTAGTTTTTTCGCTTAACCGCGTCGACTGCGTGGTTGATCCCGGATAGGAGATGGAAGATCAGGAAGGTAAAGAAGATCGTCAGGTCTGCTTGTATCCCCCAGTTCAACAGCCATACCCCAACAGCCACCAGCGCCAGGGTGATCATCGCAAAAGCCGATTGCCGCTGGTAATTGCTCCCGGTTTCGTAGCCTTTAGCCCGTGCCGCCCGGTCGCCGGCCAGCAGTCCCTCCAGCCCGGAAATGCCCGAGATCACGGTAATAAGCAGCGGGATCATGAAGTGGAGTTGTGCTTCGGGATGGTAGCTATCGCCGGCAAAACCGATCCGGTAGCCGAAGAAAAAGGCTGCACCTGTTGCCGCGAGGCGAAGGATGTCAAGGATGTTCGAGAACATAGGCGTGGTATTATTCCGATATTAGATTCATTGCGATCCGGATGCCGTCGGCGGCGCTGGAGACGATCCCCCCGGCGTAACCGCTTCCTTCGCCGGCCAGAAAGAGGTTGGTGAACCCGGAACACAAACCGTCCGGCTCCCGCAACACCTGGATGGGGGAGGAGGTCTTGCTCTCGAGCCCCAGCAGGATGCCGTCGCCGTATCCTTTCAGTTTCCGGTCGAAGTCCTTCAGCCCTTCCCGCATGGCCTGAACGACCACCGGCGGCAGCATTTCCCATAACGGGGCCGGCAGGAGACCCAGCGGATAGCTGGTCTCAGGCACCTCAGGGGAGAGACTGCCTGCCAGAAAATCGCGGATGGAGCAAAAAGGCGCTTTATAATCGCCCGAAAAATCGTAAAAGGCATGTTCCAGATCTTCCAGCCATTGAAGCGCTTCCAGGGGGGTGACGGTGCGTCCTGCCAGATGGTCGGGATGGACCCCGGCTACGCAACCGGCATTGGCGAAGCGGCCGTCGCGCCGGTACTGGCTCATCCCGTTCACAATGTTCTGATGGCTGTAAGTGGCGGCCGGAACGACCATTCCGCCGGGACACATGCAGAAGGAGTACACCGGGTGCTTGCCGTCGCCCTCCGAAGTGAGACGGTATTCCGCTGCTTTTACTCCCGCCAGCGCCGGCACGCCCCACTGCGCGCGGTTAATCACCTCCTGGCGGTGCTCGGCCCGGCTGCCGATGGCGAAGTTCTTGGTGCGGAACGCCACACCCCGCGACATCAGCATCCGGTAGGTCTCGTAGGCCGAATGACCGGGAGCAACGATGTAAAAGTCGGCCGGGATTTCCTCTTGGCCGGCGATGGCTGCCCGAACACGACCGCCGTCCGTATCCAGGTCGCCGAGCGTCGTTTCGAAGCGGATCTCCCCGCCGAGCGATTCGTACAGGGTGCGGAGATTGACGATGACGGTGCGCAGGTTGTCGCTGCCCACATGTGGGTAGGCCAGGTAGAGGATCTCCGCCGGGGCGCCCGCCTCCACGTAGGTACGGAGAA
>DAONFN010000188.1:0-6530 GCA_035403625.1 Bacteroidales bacterium | reverse complement strand
GGATGAATTCACCGGCGGGGAGTTTCTCCTCCAGTGCCTTCATGCTGATCTGCGAAAGGATTGGTTTCCCGGGCGTGACAATTTTTACGTAATCTTTCAATCCCTCCACATACAGGATGTCGTCGAGTTCGATCTTGTAGAGCCGGTAGTCGGCCTTTACGAAAAGGTAACCCGGGGCTGCCATCACCTCCTTCGACCCCGGCTGGGCGGATGCGCGTTCGCGCAGATCGAGGTACTCGTAGGCCTTGTTCACCGCCTTCATGAAACGTTCGAATGAATAGGGTTTCAGCAGGTAGTCGATCACGTCGAGGTCGAAGCCTTCGGTGGCATAGTTCGAAAAAGCCGTCGTCATGATCACCAGCGGTTTCTGCGGAAGGCTGCGCAGCAACTGGATTCCCGAAATATCGGGCATCTGGATGTCGAGAAACAGCAGATCGATGTCGCCGGTTCTCAGGATGTCCAAGGCCTCCATGGCGCTGCCGCAGGATTTCACCAGTTCCAGGAAGGGGACTTTGGCGATGTTGTCACCCAGGAGGTCGAGGGCCAGGATCTCATCATCTACGGCCAGGCATCGGATTTTCATCGCAGGGTGATTTCAAGTTCAACGATATAGCGGTTTTCACTTTCCAGAGCCTCCAGCCGGTGTCTCCCGGGATAAAGGAGTTCGAGGCGGCGCATCACATTCTTCAGTCCGATGCCGGATCCCTGTTCGATGCGTTCTCCCTGGCTGCGGACGACCCGGTTGATCACATGGAAGGCGACCGAGTTTCCCGTACAGGCCAGCCGGATGCCGATTTCCGACTCCTCCTGGTAGCTGACGCCGTGCTTGAAGGCGTTCTCTACAAAGGGGATGAGAAGCAGGGGTTCGATCGATACCAGTTCGGGGTTGCCTTCCACGGTAAAATCCACTTTCACCTGCCCGGGAAGGCGCATTTTCTGCAATTCGATATAACTCTGCAGATATTCAACTTCCCTGGCCAGGCTTACTTTCTCGTCTTTCGAATCCTGCAACATGTAACGCATGATCTGGGAGAGCCGGATGATGGCCTCTTCGGTGCTGTCGGATTTCTTGCGGGCCAGCGAGCAGATGTTGTTCAACGTGTTGAAGAGGAAATGTGGGTTGATCTGTGATTTCAGAAAAGCCAGTTCGGAGGTGAGTTTCTCCGATTCCATGTCCTGACGCTCCCGTTCGGTTTTCAGCCATTCCATCATCAGTCGAAGGGCGCTGCTCAGGGCGAAGGCCAGGATGGCCGGATAGAGGGGGAAGGTGGCGGTTCGCCAGAAGTCGAAGCCGTGATGACGGTGCGGCGGCAGCATTTGCAGGGCGGGCATGGCATAGCGGGCGAAAAGCACATTCATCATGCTGATCGCCACCAGCCCGAGGAGCAGCATCCCCGCGTAGCGCCAGCCCCGCCTGCGCAAAAGGAAGCGGGGGACGAGCCACAGGAAGTTGTAGTAGAAGTAAACCGCCATGAGCAGTTGCTGGAACCATCCCAGGATCATGAAGCGTTCCCGCCCGGTAGCCGATTCGATGAAAATCAGGGGGATGAGCAGGAAGGCAACCCAGACCAGGAGGTGCAGCAGCAGGGTGTAGGATCTCAGACGCCGGCGGGGATACTTTTCCACGGATATTGAGGTTATTCATTGAATACGTTGCGAAGATACCCTTTTCACAACCCCGGCGAGGGAATAATAGATGTTCGGCCTCAATATGCCGACGAACAGGGCGCATCTGCCGACCCCGCCGGATTCGGGGAGCAAGGTCGGGAATTGGAATTGCACGTAGGCAAATTTCTTCTATTTTTGTTCCCCCTACTCTTTCCGGGATGATCCCCCTTCAATCCCTTTCCTTCTGCCGGTTGTACCGGTTGTTCGTCGTGCTGGCACTTGTTGCGGGATGCCGGCAGGCAAGCGGTCCTGAAACGCCCGGCACCCCTACGGACAGCCGGCTCATCGATTCGGTGAACCGGTACGACTCCCTGGCCATCGCCCTGCAAGTGTCCAATGCCGCCAAAGCCCTCAATTATTCCAACCGGGCGCTGGATTTTGCCCGGCAATACGGGCAAACGCGCTATATCATCCATGCGCTGAACACCCGCGGGATGATCCTGATGACCAACCGGTACGACTCGAGTGAATATTATCTCGACCGGGCATTGAAAATGACCGACACCTCTGCCTGGAAAGCCGAACGTGCGAATATATTTTATAATATGGCCCGGGGTTATCTCGAGCTCAACGATTTTGAAAGCGCCATCATCCTGCTCGACAGTTCGATCCATGCCGGAACCCGGTACAACCGTCCGCAACCGGTTTGCGCCTCACTCATCGCGTTGGGGATGCTGTACAACAACACCGGCGATACCACCCGGGCTGTCGCCCTGTACGATTCGGCCATGCGGCTGGCGGGTCGCAACGGCCTGGCCCATGAACGGGGCGTCGCCCTGGGAAACCTGGCATTTTACCGGAAAGACGCCAGGCAGACCATCAGAATCCTGAAAGAAGCCATCGGACAACTGGCGACGGGAAAGGGAACCGAAGCCGAGCAGGCCCAGTTCCTGATGAACATCGGCTTTTACCAGTCACATCCCGATTCGGCCCTTTACTATTACCGGAAATCCCTCGACCTTTCGGAAAGGTGCGGCCTGCAGAAATCGGCCATTGCCGCGTATAACAACATGGCCTATGCGTACCTCGACCGCAAGGATGCCACCCGCGCCGGGGAGTGCCTGGCCGGCCATGCGATCCCGCTTGCCCAGGCGGAGAAAGACTACGAGTGGCTGGCGGTGGTGTACGACTCCTATGCCGATGTGCTGATCGCCGGAAAATCGTACTCCCAGGCGGTAGAGTACCTGCGGAAGTCAAAGGAGGCGAGGATCATGGCCGACCAGGTGATGGCCACCCGGCACATCCGGGTGCTCAACGCCCGCTTCGAGCTGAAGAACAAGGACCTGTTGATCCGGGAGCGGGAGGGACAGATCGCCTTGAAAAATGAACGCATCGCGCGCATGACGGCGATGCTTGTGGTGGCCGGACTGCTCATCCTCTCCATCGTCGCCCTGTTGCTCTGGTTCCGGCAACGCACCACCAGCCGGATCCAGCGGCTGAAACTCGAATCGGCCCAGCGCGTCATCGAGGCGGAAGAACGCGAAAAGGAACGTACCGGCATGGAGCTTCACGATTCCGCCGGAAGCCTTTCGCTCAAAGTCAACGAGGTATTCGACCGGTGGTCCGACACCCCCGCCGGGCTCCGCGAGGCCATCCTCGGGCCCATCACCGAATTCAACCGCGAGGTCAGGAACATGTCGCACCGCCTCAACAAGAAGATGCTGGAGAGGCGCGCCCCGGGCGAACTGCTGAGCGAGCTTTGCCGGCTGGCGACGGAGACGGGGAAACTCCGGCTGGTTTCGCGGATCGACCCGCCCGAGTCCGAGGTGCCCGTTCAGGTGGTCACCCATCTGTTCCGGATCGTACAGGAACTGCTCAACAACGCCATGAAACACGCCGCAGGAGCGGAAGTGCTTCTGAAGATCACCTTTGCCGGGCGGACGTTGCGCCTGGAGTACCACGACTACGGGCCTGGCTTCACGCCCCGGGGCGATGTGTTGAAAGGGATGGGAATTTCCAATATCTTTGCCCGGGCCAACCTGATGAACGGAACCGCCGTACTGAATTCCGAACCCGGGATGGGGGTTGCGTGGGAAATAACGGCCCGATTTTAAACCGGCTACATCCTGTTCCATGATCCGACTGTTTGTTATCGAAGATCACCCTGTTATTGTTGACGGAATCCGGCAACGGGTCCGGCACCATCCCGATGTCTTCACCTTTGCCGGCCATGCAGCCTCCGTCAGGGCCTTTCTCGAAACCGCCGACCCCGCCGATATCGACCTGGTGGTGCTCGACCTCTGGCTCCCCGGCTCCGACCCGCTCGACAATCTTCAAACCATCCACCAACTGTACCCCGATCTCCCGGTGGTGATCTTTACCCAGGAGAACAGCCCGTACTGGATCCGCGCCATGATGGAGAACGGCGCCCGGGCTTATATCCTGAAAACCGCGTCGGCACGTGAGTTTAAGGATACGGTGGAACAGGCTTACCGGGGCAATTGCGTGTTTCCCGCGCTGGAACCCGCCGAACCGGCTTCCTCCCCGCCGGCTTTTCCCGGCGATTACATCCTCCTGCCCACCGAACGGGCCATCCTGATCAGACTCATTGCCGGTTCCAACCTCAAGGATATAGCCCGCGACAAAGGCGTTTCGGTATCGTACATTGAAAAGGCCATCAAGCGGATCCGGCTCATCTACGGAGTGAAAACCACCCCCGAGCTGATCGCCTACCTCGTTAACCAGAAAATACTCTGATCCCGGGCGCCTCCCTCCCTTCTCCGGGTTCGGAACCATAACACCCTACCCTCCCGAAAACCGGTTTTTCCGCCGATTTTTCCCGCACCCCCAAAAAACCCGGGCAGTAAAAGTTGCCCCGATTTTTTTTCTTACTTACTTGTCTTTCTGCATTTTCACTTTTTTAAAGGCCCAAATCCGTCCGATTTTCGGACAGTTTTCGTGCATTTTTTTACGTTGCTTATCCTTTTGTGATACTGTAACTTAGCGGTACACAAACATTACCCACCTATCAACCTGCACAAAAAATGAAAAGAGTACTACTCCTGCTTTTTCTGGTCACGGGCCTCTCTCTGCTGACCCTGGGTCAAAACCCGATCCCCTCTTACAATGTTCCTGTTTTCTACCGGGCCAATTTCCAGGAGCCGGCCGGTACGGATGTCACCCGCAACATGGAGAAGAAATCCGTGCATGTGGTGGTCGGCGGATCGGCGGGCAATATGGCCCTTGTGTACCTGTATACCCAGGACAGCGCCACCGTGCTGGGTCCCTTTAACGTATTCGCCGGTCAGTCGCTGGTGGTCGAGATCGACGACCGCGATTGGGGTGTATTTGTCGAATCGGAAGACCATGTCACGGTCGATGTGTGGATCACCACTGAACGTACCAGAATTATCCCATTGTCCAAATATAATTTCAAGAACTGATTATGATATACAAAGCAGAACCTTCGCTGTCGAAACTGTTGTTGGCCATGCCCGAATCGGGGATGGGGTACCAGGTCATTGAAGCCCGCCGTCAAGAAAGGCTGGCCCGCCAGATATATATGGTGTACAACTCCGAACTGATCTTCGACCTGGACGACACCTTCCCGGAGTTCAGGCGGATCCTGCTTGATTACGGTCCTGACAACGCCCTGTACCGGGCCGAACCGATCACCCTTTTTCAGCCGACGCTGGTACCGAAAAGCCTGCTGAACGGGATCCATCAACTTTCGGATGAAAAAAGGGCCATCACCGGCCGTTTCCTGGGTCATTCGGGCGCCCGGCGTGCCCATTCCGAAAACACTTGCGGGAAGGAGAAGTTTTCACGGCTGTCGGCCTTCCGCGACGACCGGCGGATCGACGCTGTTCACGGAAGGCTGTTGCCCGGCTCCTACGCCACTACCTTCATCGATTTCCTCACTTGCAAAGTCTTCATGGATAACCCGGCCGACCGCTATGTGATGCCGGCGGAGGAGCTGGTAACGTGGGTTTTCCATCTCGTTCCATCGGTCATCGATAAGGTTCAGCGCGGCGTGGTCATGCCCGCGCTCGACTACGACGGCGGAGGGGTGGAGGTCTATTTCGACAGCGGAACCACCGCTTCGACGCTGAAATCGACGGAGACACTGAGCCGGTAGGTGACGGGGGATGTGTGACACGTGCCGACTGCCGATTGCCGACTGCCGATTGCTGACTGCCGACTGCCGACTGCCGACTGTCGAATCCAGGTGACGGTCTATTGAAAACACGAATTGTAGAAGTCGATTAACCTTATTTTTCATCCCCAAACCTTAGTAGCCGCGGTTGCCCTCGTTTGACTGTTGACCTTATTCCCTTATTCCGCGAACCGATACCTCGCAGATCATTTTCATTGTTCTACCGGCCCGCCAATAAGGTAATAAGGTTCCCGGTTGAGAGGGGCTCCGGACTGCCCTACTAAGGTTTTTGGAGGAACATCAGGATGAGAAAGTCAGCACACCAGCACACCCCTGAAAAATCCGGGCAGAAAAGTTGCCCCGATTTTTTTTGTTAGTTGCCTGTCATCCAATCCGATCACGTTTTTACAGGCCCGAATCTGTCCGATTTTCGGACAAAATTCGTGCAAAAGTTGCGCTTGACATTTGATTTTCAATACAGTATCTTTGCTCCTCGACAATTCAAAGCGTATTCTTTGGCCCCGCCAACTGCCTTGAATATCATCGCACCTTTTCTCCGGGGCCGATTCCATACGAGACGCCTAATCGCTGCTGAAACAACTACTCCTGTAATAAAACACGCCAATGCAAACCCTGAAAATCATGCTGACTGTTACCTGCACAATCATGGTATCAGCCCTTGGGCTCAAAGCCCAGACCGTCACCGGCAGCGGTGACCCGAACTACATTCCCCTGTGGATCTCCACCGGCGCCGGCCAGCCCGGCG
>DAONFN010000187.1:0-6579 GCA_035403625.1 Bacteroidales bacterium | reverse complement strand
TGCGCAGCATGACCTCCGGAAGAGCCACAGAAATGCTTGAATTCAATAAATACGATATCACCCCCAAGGACATTCAGGACGAAGTGTTATATAAAATCCGGGGCTATGTTCCCGTCTATTAATCTTTTATATGAGCCAGAGAATCAGAATTAAACTAAAATCTTACGATTACAACCTGGTTGACAAATCAGCCGAGAAGATCGTAAAAACCGTAAAGGCCACGGGTGCGGTCGTCAGCGGTCCCATACCCCTGCCGACGGACAAGAAGATTTTCACGGTGCTGCGTTCGACTTTCGTGAATAAGAAATCGCGCGAACAGTTCCAGCTCTGCACGTACAAACGGTTACTCGACATCTACAGCACCACGTCGAAGACCATCGACGCCCTGATGAAACTCGAGTTGCCCAGCGGCGTGGAAGTGGAGATCAAGGTTTGATCGGAACAAGACTAAGGAGAGTTATCAACGTAAGAAACGTAAACAATGTCTGGATTAATTGGAAAGAAAATCGGAATGACCAGCATCTACGATGCCGTTGGGAAGAGTGTTCCCTGCACCGTTATTGAAGCGGGTCCCTGTGTCGTGACACAGATCCGGTCCATGGAAAAGGACGGATACGAAGCCATCCAACTTGCATTTGACGAAAAGAAAGAAAAGCATACGAACAAGCCTGAGCGGGGCCATTTCACCAAGGCGGGAATCACGCCCAAAAGGGTGGTGTCGGAATTCACCCGTTTCGAGCCGGGTCACCAGAAGCAGTTCGGTGATATCCTGAAGGTGGATATTTTTCTCGAGGGAGAATACATCGACGTAGTAGGCATTTCAAAAGGGAAAGGATTCCAGGGCGTCGTCAAGCGTCACCATTTTAATGGGGTGGGTGAAGCGACGCACGGGCAGCACAACCGTCTCCGGGCACCCGGTTCGGTCGGCGCCTCTTCCTGGCCTTCGCGTGTCATGAAAGGCCTCCGTATGGCCGGCCGTATGGGCGGTGACCGCGTAAAAGTGATCAACCTGCAGGTAATGAAGATTATCCTGGATAAGAACCTGATCCTTGTGAAGGGTTCAGTACCGGGGCATAACGGATCATATGTAAAGATTGAGCGATGGAAGTAGCAGTATATAACATTGAAGGCAAAGCCACAGCCAGCAAGGCCGTTTTAAATGATTCGATCTTTGGGATCGAGCCCAACGACCATGCCATCTACCTCGATGTCAAGCAGTATATGGCCAACCAGCGGCAGGGAACCCACGATTCACTGGAGCGGTCGACCATTTCCGGAAGCACCCGCAAACTGCACAAGCAGAAAGGCACGGGCGGTTCCCGCAAAGGGAGTATCAAGAACCCTCTTTTCCGTGGCGGCCCCCGGGTTTTCGGACCCCACCCGCGGGATTACAGCTTCAAGCTGAATAAAAAACTCAAGAAACTTGCCCGCAAGTCGGCACTGAGTTATAAGGTAAAGGATAACCAGCTCACCGTGGTGGAAGATTTTACCTTCGATTCACCGAAAACCAAAAATTTCACCACTCTTCTCAAGAATTTCCAGATGAGTGGAAAGAAAGTATTGCTGGTGACATCAAAGTTTGACGAAAATGTCCTGCTTTCCTGCCGCAATCTCAAACGCGTGAAGGTTGTCAGTGCCGCCGACCTCAACACTTACCAGATCCTGGATGCCACGCAGATGCTGGTGACCACGGGTTCGCTGGCGGAAATTGAACGAATCCATCAGAATTAAACGATCAATCCGATACGACAATGACAGTCATCATTAAACCGATCATCACCGAGAAGATGACCCACCTGGGCGAAAAGCTGAACAGGTATGGTTTCATCGTGAACCGGAAGGCGAACAAGCTGCAGATCACCCAGGCCATCAAGGACCTGTACGGGGTGGATGTGACCTCCGTCAATACCATGGTGTTTTCCGGCAAGAATAAATCCCGCTTTACGAAAAGTGGTGTGATCTCGGGCAGAACGAGTACATACAAGAAGGCCATCGTGACACTGGCTAAAGGCGAAACTATTGATTTTTACAGCAATATTTAAGTAAATGGCGCTAAAGAAATACAAACCGACAACACCCGGTCAGCGGTTCAAGGTCATCAGCTCGTTTGATGAAATTACTGCAGACATTCCCGAAAAGAGCCTTTTGGCACCATCGAGGAAATCCGGAGGAAGAAACAACGAAGGGAAAATGACCATGCGCTATATGGGCGGCGGTCATAAGCAAATGTACCGTGTCATTGACTTCAAGCGTGACAAGGAGAACATCCCGGCCGTAGTCAAGACCATTGAATACGATCCGAACCGGACCTCGCGCATTGCGCTGGTGGTTTACACGGACGGCGAGAAAAGGTACATTGTGGCCCCTCACGGACTGAAAGTCGGCCAGACGATTATATCCGGAAAGGGAGCAGCCCCCGAGATCGGGAACACCCTTTATCTGAGCGAAATTCCTTTTGGTACGGTGATCCACAACGTGGAACTGAGGCCGGGGCAGGGCGCCAAGATGGTGCGCAGCGCCGGTTCACACGCCCAATTGATGTCGCGCGACGGCAAGTTCGCCATCCTGAAAATGCCCTCGGGCGAGACCCGTATGATCCTTCAGGCCTGTAAGGCAACCGTGGGAATGGTTTCGAACATCGACCACAACCTGGAATCGTATGGCAAAGCCGGGCGTAACCGCTGGATGGGCCGCAGGCCACGGAACCGCGGAGTTGTCATGAACCCGGTCGATCACCCCATGGGTGGTGGCGAAGGTCGTGCTTCGGGCGGTCATCCGCGTTCGCGTAAGGGACTTCCCGCCAAGGGATATAAGACCCGCGCACGCAAGAACCAGTCGAACAAGTATATCATTGAACGCAGGAAGAAGTAACCGAAACAATTCATTCTATGAGCCGATCGCTTAAAAAAGGTCCCTATATCCATCACAAACTGGAGAAAAAAGTCCTGGACCTGGTGGAATCCAAGAAGAAGACCGTTATAAAGACCTGGTCACGCGGTTCCATGATCTCTCCCGATTTCGTGGGCCAGACCATCGCCGTGCACAATGGGAACAAGTTCATCCCGGTGTACGTAACTGAAAACATGGTGGGCCACAAGCTGGGCGAATTCGCACCCACGAGGATCTTCCGCGGCCATGCCGGCAATAAAGACAAAGGAAAGAAGTAACGCTTAATCGAGATACATTATGGGAGTCAGAACCCGCACACGTGCCGAGAACCGGAAAGAGGCCAAGAAAAACGTGGCTTTTGCCAAGCTGAACAATTGTCCCACCTCCCCGCGTAAAATGCGCCTGATCGCCGACCTGATCCGGGGCAAGCGTGTAGAGCAGGCATTGCATATTCTCAAGAACAACGCCAAACAGCCCTCGGAAAGGCTCAGGAAACTGCTGCTGTCAGCGATTGCGAACTGGCAGGCCAAGAACGAAGGATTACGTATCGAGGACAGCGACCTGGTTGTGAAAGAGGTGTTTGTCGACAGCGGCAGGCAACTCAAGAGGTTGCTCACCGCCCCGCAGGGTCGTGCACATCGCATCCGCAAGCGTTCGAACCACGTGACCATTCTACTGGCAGGTCTCAACATGCCAGAGGTGGAAGTGGAAGAGAACACGGAAGAGGCAACTGAAGAAACTGAGAAATAATCAACAGCATAAAACAATCATTTAAAGAACGTTTTTAATGGGACAAAAGACCAATCCGATTTCAAACAGGTTAGGCATCATCCGCGGCTGGGATTCAAACTGGTTCGGCGGAAAGAATTTTGAGCCCAAACTGGTCGAGGATGACAAGATCCGCAAGTACCTGAACGCGCGTCTGAGCAAGGCGGGGATCGCCAAGATCGTCATTGAACGCACCCTGAAGCTGGTCACTGTGACCATCCACACTGCCCGTCCGGGTATCATCATTGGTAAGGGGGGCCAGGAGGTCGACAAACTGAAGGAGGAACTCAAGAAGATCACCCGCAAGGAGATCCAGATCAATATTTCCGAGATTAAGCGTCCGGAGATCGACTCGGTGATTGTTGCCAACACCGTGGCCAGCCAGATCGAAGGCCGTATCTCGTACCGGCGTGCCATCAAGACCTCCATCGCTTCGGCCATGAGGATTGGCGCCGAAGGGATTAAGATCATGATCTCGGGCCGCGTTGGCGGGGCTGAAATGGCCCGCCGCGAACAGTACAAGGAAGGACGAATTCCCCTTCATACCTTCCGTGCCGACATCGACTATGCTGTAGCCGAAGCCCATACGACCTACGGTTGCATTGGTATCAAGGTATGGATTTGCAAGGGTGATATTTATGGACGTCCCGACCTCGTACCGGACGCCTCGGCCCCCAAACCCAAGGCAATGCCTCACAGGGGCATGGACCGTCCGGGCGACCGTGATCGTGACCGTGGACGCGGAGACAGGGGGGAACGTCGTGGTGACCGCGGTCCAAGGGATGGCGGAAACATGCGCGGCAGGAGATAATAGACAGCAAGGTAACCTATAATAACATCGAATAATGTTACAGCCAAAAAAAACCAAATACAGGAAGCAGCAGAAGGGTAAAATGAAGGGCAATGCCCAGCGTGGACACCAGCTTGCATTCGGCTCGTTCGGTATCAAGACCCTCGAGGAGGCCTGGATCACAGGACGCCAGATTGAGGCGGCCCGACAGGCTATCACCCGTCACATGAAACGTGAAGGACAGCTCTGGATCCGGATCTTCCCCGATAAGCCGGTGACCAAGAAACCTGCTGAAGTTCGTATGGGTAAAGGGAAAGGCGCCCCTGAGTATTTCGTTGCCCGTATCAATCCCGGACGTATCCTTTTCGAAATTGAAGGAGTGCCGATGGAAACGGCCAAGGAAGCGCTTCGCCTGGGTGCCCAGAAGCTCCCGGTACAGACCAAAACAGTCATGCGTAAAGATTACGTGGAGGAAGCATAACAGGGAACAGGGCGTCTGATGTCCGTCATCAACCCACAAAAAAAGAAAAATGGAACAGAAAGTCATCAGAGAATTGACCACGGCTGAAATCCTCGAGAGAATGGATGAAGAGAAGCGGCAGCTGACGAAACTCAAGCTTAACCATGCCGTATCGCCGCTGGAAAACCCCAACAAGATCAAGGCTTACCGCAAGACGATCGCCCGCCTGGAAACCGAATTGCGCCAGCGGGTCCTGAAAGGGGAGAAGATCACAAAAACAGGCAAAAAATCATAGCGCCGCGCCTGCGAGTCGCATAAGGAGATACTATGGAAACGAGAAACCTGAGAAAAGAAAAGATCGGAATCGTCGTCAGCAACAAGATGGAGAAATCAGTTGTTGTTGAGGTGGAACGCAAAGTGAAGCATCCGAAGTACGGGAAATTCGTGAAGAAGTCATCCCGCTTCATGGCCCACGATGATAAGAATGAATGCAGCGAGGGCGATAAGGTGCTGATTGCGGAAACCCGGCCGCTCAGTAAGAATAAGTGTTGGAGACTTGTCGAAATCATTGAAAAGGTTAAATAGCCATGATACAGCAAGAGTCAAGATTATCAGTCGCAGATAACAGCGGAGCCAAAGAGGTGCTGTGCATCAAAGTGCTGGGTGGTACCCGCAAACGGTACGCCCGTGTGGGTGACCGCATCATCGTGACGGTGAAGAACGCCCTGCCTTCGGGGAACATTAAAAAGGGAACCGTTTCAAAGGCGGTTGTGGTACGTACCAAAAAAGAGACGCGCCGTGCCGATGGTTCTTATATCCGGTTTGATGATAATGCCGTAGTGCTTCTCAACAATGCCGGTGAAATGATCGGTACCCGCATCTTCGGCCCGGTGGCCAGGGAACTGCGCGAAAAGCAATTCATGAAAATCGTTTCTTTAGCACCTGAAGTGCTGTAAGCCTATATATCACAGACCATGCAGAACAAGTTAAATATCCGAAAAGGCGACACGGTGATGGTCATTGCCGGCGATTCGAGAGGTCAGCAGGGCAAGGTACTGCGGGTAGATACCGCCAAGTACAAGGCTATCGTCGAAGGGGTGAACCTGGTATCGAAGCATACCAAGCCCAATGCCAAGAGCCCCCAGGGCGGTATCATCAAGAAAGAAGCACCTGTGCATCTTTCCAACCTGATGCTTGTTGACAATGCGGGTAAACCGACCCGTATCGGCCGCCGGGTGGATCCCAAGTCAGAGAAATTGGTTCGCTATTCAAAAAAATCAGGGGAGGTAATTAAATAATGAGTTATTCACCAAGATTAAAGGACAAGTACCTGAACGAGGTCGTCCCTGCCCTCACCAAGCAGTTCAACTACAAGAGCCCCATGCAGGTGCCGCGGATCAACAAGATCTGCCTGAATCAGGGATTGGGAATTGCCAATACCGATAAAAAATTCATCGAAAGCGGCATCAGCGAGATGACGATGATCACCGGGCAGAAAGCCGTTGCCACCAAGTCAAAGAAGGACATTTCCAACTTCAAGCTTCGTCGTGGCAATCCAATCGGGGTTCGCGTCACCCTGCGCGGAGAACGGATGTACGACTTCCTGGATCGCTTGATTTCAGTGGCCCTTCCACGTGTGCGTGACTTCCGGGGCATCAACGACAAGGGATTT
>DAONFN010000186.1:0-6588 GCA_035403625.1 Bacteroidales bacterium | reverse complement strand
TGAAGCAAGCCATAGCCGTTTCCAGCTTTACCCGAACCCTTCCAAGGGAAGATTCCGGGTCATCCCGGGGATGGATGCAGGAGAAACCCAGGTCACCCTTTCTGATATCAGCGGGAAAACCCTTGTCAAAGAGGAAATTTCAAATCCCGGGGAACATCCTTTCGATCTTTCCGGTCACGGGGCAGGAATCTATTTTCTCAGGATTGAATGGAAGGGGACGACGGAGGTGCACCGGATCATCATCACCGACTAGGACTCTTTCGCGAAACGCTCCTTCCACCGGGAAGGGAGATTGCTTTCGTTCTGATGGCATCTCATCTCGCGTGTGTACATTTTTGCGATGCAGTAATTGGCCCGGTTGCATGCCGAACCGGAGACCTCTCCCCTCTTCAGTTTCCCGATAAACCCGGGATCCTGGATGAGGGGCCGGGCCATTTGAATAAAAGAAAAGCCTTTCTCTATTACGAGTTCGATGGTATCCCGTGAATGGAGTCCTCCTACCAGGATCAGGGGAAGATTCACCTCCTTTCGTATCTCCAAGGCATCGTCGAGAAAGTAGGCTTCCCTGTATGGAACCGGCCGGATCAGCAACCCGGCGAAACACGCCACGCTGAGCCTCATGAAGGGATTTTGGATAAAATGAGCCATGACCTGCACAGGCATCTTCCCGCGCATCACGTACATCGGGGCCCGCGACACGAATCCGCCGGAGAGCACCAGCCCGTGCACCCCCGCTTTTTCCAGTACCCTGGCTACTTCCACCGATTCGTCGAGTTCCATGCCCCCTTTGAATCCGTCGCGCAGGTTCATCTTTACCACGACGGCCAGGCCGGACCCGGCATTGTCCATCACCTTCCCCATGACTTCGGTCATAAACCGGGAACGGTTTTCCAGCGGTCCTCCGTAATGATCCTTCCTGTGGTTGGTGTATGGCGACAGGAACTGGCTGATGAGGTATCCGTGCCCGGCGTGGATCTCCACGGCATCGAACCCGGCTTCCCGGGCGATGGCTACAGCCCGCCCGAATTCTATCGCGATTTCCCGGATTTCGTCCACAGTTGCTGTCCGGTGGAAATTCGCCCCGTAGAGATTAAAACCTCCGGAGGGTGAGAGGCAGGTACCGGCTACGCGTCGGTCAGCCATCAAACCGCAGTGACCCAGTTGAATAGAGGCGGCCGCACCCTCCCGATGGATGGCATCGGTGAGTCGTCGCAGGTCCGGCACGGATTCTTTTGTTACCAGCAGTTGGTGCGGAAAAGAGAGTCCGTTCCGGGTCACCGCTGCATAGGCAACGGTCGTCATGGCCGTCCCGCCGGCGGCTACGGAAGCGTGGTAATTTATCAGGTCATCGGAAACGCGGTTGCCGGGGCACATTCCCTCAAAGGCCGCTGCCCGTATGGCCCTGTTCCGGAGTCGGAGCGGCCCCAGGTTATATTCGGTGAAAAGCATGTGTAGTGTTAGTTGAAACCCCTTTGCCTTTTGATCTCTTCATATGCGGCACTGATTCGCTGGAATTTTTCCGTGGCTGATTTACGGATATCTTCTCCCAGGTGCGAAACTTTGTCGGGGTGGTGTTTCTTGGCCATTTCGCGGTAGGCCTTTTTAACTTCCTCGTTGGTGGCTTCGGAGGTGATCTCGAGAACGTCGTATGCCCAACCTGTGTTTTTCACGAACATGGCCTTGATCGAAACAAAATCGCCCTGCGACACCCCCATGAAACCGGCAATGACGGAGATCATCTCCACTTCATCCTCGTGATAGAGGTTGTCGGCCCCGGCAATCCCAAAGAGATAGTTGACAAGCTGGAGCCGTACGGCATAATCGGTAAATTGCCCGACCTGGATACTGACTTCCCTGACGTCAATATCCTGTTTTAATATCTCCTGCAGCATCCGAATCAGCCTGTTTCCTTCATCCGGCCCGAATTGGGCAGTGAAGAAACTCCGTACGAAATCCAGTTCAGACCGGACTACCTTCCTGTCGGCCTTCATTACCGCAGCCGACAGCACGAGCAGGCTCATGGCGAAGTCGCCCCGGGGGGTTCCCCGGTATTCATAAGAGCCCGTATTCATCCCGTCGAACATGGAGCCCAGGGCAACGCCGAGGATGGCACCGATCGGTCCTCCGAACACCCAACCGAGTCCGCCGCCAACCCATTTGGCATAGCCTGCTTTCTTTCGGGGACCCGATGCAGTATCCCCGCTCCGGGGCGGGTCTTCGGGGCCATGATTGGGGTCGTGCCCAGTGTTTCCCAGCCCTGCTCCCGGCGCGTCGGGTTTCTTTCTCATGCTGAAAACGGCATAGATCGCAATACCGACGATGGCTATAACCAGGATTTCACCGAGACCCATCTGAATTTAGGATTTTACGATTTACGATTTTTTTGAAGAACAGGGAGTCGTTAGAGAATTGCGGATAAGATACCGAGGTTAGATTGATATCATTTCCGTTAACGGGAGTCCGTATTCTTCTACCATGCGGATTCCAAGGTCTTCCAGGCGGTTGAGTACCGGGCGATAGATTTCAGGAATGACGGGGACATGGACACCTTTAATGGCGATGGAGCCATCGAGAATCATTTCAACCCCTATGGCGGCCGGCAAGGCAACGGTCCGGGCAATGCTTGTATCCGTGGCGAGGGTTCCGAAATCCAGCATCCGGGAACGAATTACCTCTTTTCTACCGTCGGAGTAAGCCGCAAGGAAAGTATGCTGCATTACCACCATATCACGCTCGTGCAACCCCAGACCCATCTTCTCGATCATGCGGTCGGAGGTGACTTCGAAGGTGGAATCCACACCCCGATTCAACGGTGTTTCGTCGAACATGCCGAGCCACTGAAGCGCGTCCAGAGCGTATGCTCCGGCAGGGATCCCCAGGTAAGCGGCTACGCGTTCACGCACCGGTTTTCCCGGATCAACTGCATGAGCGGGGATCGTCCGGCCGGTCATCCCGGCCCAGGTCATCCCCGTCATATCGAATTTCTCCGGTGAAATCAGGTCGAGTTGTTTCATCACATCGAGTGTCTCGCACCATCCCCGGTACCGGAACGTACCGCGCATCATCGTGCGGGCCTCCGGAATACCGTAGATTTCCTTATAGGCCAGGGAATCCCGGTTCGGATATACCTCGAGTTCGCCCACCGCAGGAAAATCGACACGGAAGGGCTTTTTGAACAGGTCGCGTGTGGGTAACGAAACCAGTTTCCCCTGATGCAGGTACGATGCGTCGTTGTTACCGGCCAGGACGACCCCTTTCGGGCTCCAGGAAAATTTGTACCGGAACGGGTTATCGGCGGCTTCGGGTGCCGGGAGCGCCCCGCAGATGGAATAAAATTCAAGGATAGCGCCTTCATTGCCGTGAACTTTATCGATCACGCGCATGGCCGACATGTGGTCAATACCGGGATCGAGTCCCATTTCGTTCAGGATGATGATACCGGCCTCTTTCGCCTGACCATCCAGCGCTTTCATTTCGGGCTTGACATAGGAAGTGGTGACCATGTTTTTCCGGCAGGCGATGCAATGACGCGCCACCATCACATGGAATACGTATGGGAGAATACTGACAGTCAGATCGTGGTTGCCGACGAGACTACGGAGAGCCGATTCATCGGTCGCTTCCCAGAAAACGGACTTTCCTCCGGGATGGCCGGCGATCATCTGATCAGATCGGTCGGGGGTATTGGACGCAACCGTGATGTGGTATCCTTTTGCAAGCAGGTGACGAATGATGGGTTGGGCAATGAGGCCGGAACCGAGGATGAGGATATTGGGCATGGGGAGGGGTTTTTGTCGAGTGGTCGAGTGATTGAGTGATTGAGCGGTCGAGTGGTCGGATGATTGAGTGATCGAGTGGTTGAGTCGCCGAGGGATCGGGTGGATAAAGATTGGGGGTTATTTCAGGAATTCTTCGATGTATTTATAATCCGGGGTGAGTTCGCCGCGGTGGAGGATCAATGCTTTTTTAATCGCCTTGGGGAGATCGAGGTCGTCGAAGTGTTCGTTAAAATCGGCATCGGCGATCGGTTTCACGAAGTTCACAAGGACGTCGGCGAATCCGTCGGAGGCATCGCGGGGAAGTTCGGCCGGAAGGATATCGACCGACATAACAAGCACTCCTTTTCCTTTATGCCCCATGGTTATCTGTCCGGTTTCCGTGTCATACATAAAGATCGGATCCGTGATCTCGGTGGGTTTCATCGTGCATTCAACGGATCCCTCGACATCGCAGCTGATATCGCCGATCACTTTCAGCTTTGGTTCCGGGCGTGAAAACAGCTTCTTCAGGTAATCCCGGGTAACCAGTCGCGGGTACTTTTTATCCCAGTAAATGCAGTTGATCAGCATGGAAAGGTGTGGGATATATTTCTCGAATTTGCTACGGTACTGGTCGGGATTCGTGTAATAATCCTGAAGGTCGAACGGTTCGCCGCTATTGTGTTCAAAAAGGTCCTCCTCTTTAAAGATGACCTTGTAAATCAAGTTATCGGGTAGTTTTTTCCGGCGACTAAGATCGAGTAGTTTGGCCGGGGATATCTCTTTCACGGGCAGCAGGCCAAGGATCTCCTGGGCGCCCTGGGCGACGTTCCCGTAACCGGTAATGCCCACCACGAACGGCCTTAATCCGTTGGACACCCCATTTTCAGCGATCAGTTGCCCTACGGCTGAAATATCGTCGCGTGCTTCGGTGAGTGAGTGGTAGTGGTGCGCCTGCTTCAGCCTGCCCAGATACGACTCATGGCCTTCGTCTTTCAGCCGCAGGCCCAGTGACCAAAGGGAGTTGATCATCCCTGCCATCCCTGCATACCGCCCGAAGAAGATCAGTCGCTTGCCCTGCTCGTCGACCACTTTCTCATAGTCGATCAGGTTACAGCGCAGTTCCATCATCCGCCGAAGCATCGGCATGTTATAGGATTGGCCCTTAATGACATGGGCAAAGAAAACATAGGTTTTATCCGGTTCAAAGAATGCCTCCGGCATCTCCTTCACCCCGAAGATAACGGAGCATTTCTTCAGGTCGCGAGCAATCCTGGCGCCGGCCTGGACGTATTCCTCATCGGTAAAGACCCGCTTTTCGGAGGTCTGGATGACGATGTCTAGTTTTTTTTGTTTTACGAGTCGGGCGACATGACGGGGAGTCAACGGTGCCCGGCGTTCCATCTCGTATTTATCCTCATGCCGGATGCCGATAAAATTGCTCATTGATCTGTTAGATTAGGAACAGCAAAGGTAGCAAAAGTTCGTTTTATCCTTATCTTTGACTCACAAATCGCCCGGATGTTGAGGTCGCTTGTAAGGCTGAATTTCCTTTACCTGTTGTTGCCAATATTGGTTGCCGGATGGCATGGAAAGGCCTTCGGCCAGATCAAGGCCCCCTTTCTCCTTCGCTACCAGGCCAGCCTCCAGGGCAGTGTGACATTGATCGGGAACAATGTCTTATCCCTTTCTCCCACTGGCAATTACAACGGAACGCTTGGAAATCACAGCATCAGCAGCGTGTTTGTGGACATTGACCAGGACACCGGCACCTTTAATTCCAGCAACGCCACCCTGGTTCTGCCCACCGGGTTGGTTTGCCCCACCACGGGTAAGGCATTGCTTTACTGGTCGGCGGCCGACATGGAGGATCCCGGCGGCGAGCCCGACTGGGATTTCAGCCAGGTGTTGCTCCGGATTCCGGGAGATACCGCGTACCGGCTGATCTCCGCCGACCAGGTTATCTACCAGGGGCGCCTGGAACATTTTTACAATGATCCCTATGTTTGTGTGAAGGATATCACCCAACTGGTGGGAGAAAATCCGGAAGGCACCTACCAGGTCGCCAATGTGAAAGCGAAGAAGGGGACCCTGTTCAGCCATGGCGGAGGGAACACGGGTACTTCGGGCGGGTGGATCCTCGTGTTCGTTTACGAGAGCCCTTCGCTGCCGCAGAAGAACATCGCCCTGTTCGATGGATACGTTCATGTTGCCAATGAGATGTCGCCCAACCCCCTGCCTTTTACCTTTACCGGGTTTCAGACCGTTCCGTCCGGCAATGTCAATGTTGACTTCCTGATGGGATCGCTGGAAGGAGACTGGGACCTGACGGGTGATTATTGCGAGATCCAGCGGGCCAACGGCACCTGGCTGACCATGAGTTCAGCACTGCGGCAGACCAATAACTTTTTCCACAGCATCATCGGCATTGACGGAGCCCAATTCCTCAACCGGGTTCCTGCCAGTCAGAACACCCTGGGTTTCGACGCGGATAAATTCCCGATTCCCAATGCAGGGAATGCCGTGATCGGGAACAACCAAACCTCCGCGACCATCCGGATGGGCACCAGCCAGGAGATCTACGGGCTTTTCCTTGCCGGCCTTTCGGTCGATGTGTGGTACCCGAGTCTCCTCGCCATGTTCACCATTCCCGCTATGCCCGGTGGCTCCGGAGGTGTATTAAATGCCGGCGATACGGCTTCCTTTTTAATATCGGTACGAAATACCGGGAATGACGACGCCACAGGGGTAACGCTTCAGAGCCAGCTCCCTCCGGCCCTCGAATTTCTCGGCCTCGAGCCACCGCTCAACCCCGGTGTCTCCTGGCAAT
>DAONFN010000185.1:2415-6664 GCA_035403625.1 Bacteroidales bacterium | reverse complement strand
CCGGATGTTCTCGAAGACCGTCAGGTCGTCGTAGAGCGAAAACCGCTGGCTCATATACCCGATGTTGCGCTTCACTTTCTCCCGCTGCGTGTACACATCGAACCCGGCCACCGTCAGCTTGCCCGAAGTGGGATAGGAGAGGCCGCACAGGATGCGGATGGCCGTCGTCTTTCCCGCGCCGTTAGCCCCCAGGAATCCGAAGATCTCACCCTTCTTCACCTCGAAGTTCAGATGATCATTGGCCACGAACGACCCGAATTTCTTCACCAGGTCCCTCACCACGATGATATCTTCTCTGCGCCTCTGCGTCTCTGCGGTCATTTTACCATTCCTCCCGGTTTATCCATCAGTTCCATGAAACAATCTTCGATCGTCGGTTCGATCCGCGCAATCTCCGCCCGGCCGGCAGGCCCCTTTTCCAGGAAAGTAGCCAGCGCCTCCAGGTCCACGCTGCCCTCGCGGAAGGAGGCGTGGGCGGTTTGCCCAAAGGCATGTGCGCTGTGGATGCCGGGATAACCGCGCAGGGCGTGAAGGAGGATGCCGATATCGGCCGCCTTCACCGCCGCCAGCGCCAGGGGATAACCCGTGATCACCTCAGCCGGTGCACTCACCGTCATCAGCCGCCCGCTCTGGATCAATGCCACGCGGTCGCACAGGCCGGCTTCGTCCATGTACGGGGTCGAGACCAGGATGGTGATCCCGGCCTCCTTCAACCGCCGGAGCATTTCCCAGAACTCCTGGCGCGACACGGCATCGACGCCGGTGGTGGGCTCGTCGAGGAACAACACCTCCGGCTTGTGGATCATGGCGCACGACAACGCCAGCTTCTGTTTCATCCCCCCCGACAACTGGCCCGCCTTCCGGTGTTTGAACGGCTCGATGTGACGGTAAATGTCCTTCACCAGGTCGTAATTCTCCCGGATGGTGGTACCGAAGATGGTGGCGAAGAAACGGAGGTTCTCCTCCACCGTCAGGTCCTGGTACAGCGAGAATTTCCCGGGCATGTAGCCGCATATGTTGCGGATCTGGCGGTAGTCCTTCACCACATCGTATCCCTCCACCCGGCACGTGCCGCTGTCGGGCAGCAGCAGCGTGGTCAGGATGCGGAAAAGCGTCGTCTTCCCGGCCCCGTCGGGACCGATAAAACCAAACAGTTCTCCCTTCCCGGCGGTAAAAGAGATGTCGTCGAGTGCCGGGGTGGCACCGAAACGCTTTGTCAGCCGGTCGACTTCGATGGAGGGACGCATGGGGATCAGTTCTGCGGCGGGGTGGTGCGGGTCCAGTAGGTGTTGCGCCCGAGCACGGAAACGCCGATGTATCCGCGGATTTTCAGCTTGTTCGGACTCTCGAACTGGATATAGCATTTGAAGGTCTTGCCGTTCTTCGGATCGTAGATCGTGCCGCCCGACCACTCTTCTTTCCCGTCGAAGGTGAAATTCTTCATGTTGACGATGCCGATCAGCGGGGTGCTTTTCAGCTTCTCGTCGGGATTTTCCTTGTCGGTCCGGGGCTTGCCGGTCACCTTGTCGAGGGGTTCGCGGAGCCACACCAGCTTCCCGAAATATTTGCCTCCCTCTTTGAACAGGGTCACTTTTCCCGTGGCTTCCTGGTTGAGCCAGGTGCCCAGGATGTCGTCAGCCTTATGCCCCTGGGCAGAGGCGGTCAAAGCAGATCCGGCGGCCAGGAGGATGGCCAGGAACAGAACGGTTGCGTTTTTTTTCATGGATGTCGGTTTTGGTTAATGGGAAATGAACTTGATCTCTCCCGGCATGCCGATCTTCAGGCTGCCGTCATTAGCCACGCGCACCTTGACGGCATACACCAGGTTCACGCGTTCTTCCTTGGTCTGGATGGTCTTCGGGGTGAATTCAGCGGTCTGCGAGATCCAACTCACCGTGCCCTCCGCCTTGGTGTTGGTCTTTTCATCCTTGTCGATGCGCACCTCCACGCGATCGCCGATCTTGATGTGGGGAAGCTGCGCCCCGCTTACATAAACGCGGAGTTCCATCACCCGCAGATCGGCAATCCGGTAGAGCGGTTTCCCGAAGGTGGTCACCTCACCCGTTTCGGCGAACTTGGTCAGCACCGTTCCCTTCACCGGGTTGAGGATACGGGCATTGCTGATCGATTCGCGAAGCTGTGCGATCTGTTGCTCGGTGCTACCCACCTGGTCGTCGATCCCGCCAAACTGGGTCTTCAGCGCCCCGATCTGGCGGTCGATCAACTTCAATTGGGAATTGATGTCGTCGAGCTGCTTACGGGTGGCAGCCCCGTCACGGAGCAGCTTCTCCACCCGGTCCTTTTCGATCAGGATGTTGTCGCGGCTCTGCTCCTGTACGGCGATCTGCGCCA
The DNA here is from genome assembly GCA_035403625.1 of Bacteroidales bacterium. Lineage (GTDB taxonomy): Bacteria > Bacteroidota > Bacteroidia > Bacteroidales > FEN-979 > CAIVAT01. The sequence goes on along the minus strand of DAONFN010000185.1, from coordinate 4,312 downwards.
GGATGTCGTCTTTTCGCGATCCGGTGGCGTTTTTCTGTTCCATGCCCTGGAGTTTCTTCAGATGAAGGTCGGTGGTATCGATAAATCCGACCATCTGCCCCGAGTCGAGCAGTTGCCCCTCTTCGACCGCCAGCGCCATCAGGCGGCCGTTGGCCAGCGACGATACGGTGACCTCGGTGGCCTCGAACGATCCGTAGGCATCGGGTTCATCGTTTCCGTTTCGGCACCCGAAGGTCAGCAGGACGAACGGTAGATAAAGAATCAATCGTTTCATAATCAAAGTTTTCCTAATGTAAACAAATAACTCATCTTCGCCTTGACCAGCTGGATCTTATGGATCTCGAGATTCAGCCGGGCCTGCGTCTCTTCGCTCAACCGCGCGATGTAGTCGCTCGAGGTGATCACCCCGTTGTCGAGCTGCGACGACGATGCTTTGGTGATCTTCTCGCGCAAGGTGATGATTTCTCGGTCCTGGGCCAGGAGCCCGGCGCATTTCCGCATCTCGCCCAGCTCCTTCTCCGCGCTGATCCGCTGGTTCTTCTCGAAGATCTCCTGCTGGTTGCGGATGATGTCCTCCTGCACCGCCAGGATCTTCTTTTCATTTTTATTCTGGTTCCAGTTCCAGGGCGACCAGGTCACTTTGGCGCCCACCATCCACCAGGGGGTGAAGCTGTCGTCGAGCATGTTGAGTCCCGGCCGGCCATATCCCGCCTGGCCAAAAGCGAACACCTTCGGGTTCCATTTCACCGTCACCAGGTCGCGCATCGTTCCTGTCCGCTGCATCTGGATCGCGAATAGATCCTTCTCGGGGCGCTTGTCCTCGAAAACCGTGTCGGGAAGCACCGGCGACGGCATTGCCACGGGGGCGTTGCCACGGATCTGCGTCCCGGTAAGTTCGGCGAGCATGCCGATAGCCGTAGCCCGGTCGGCTGCCGTCTCGTCCAGCTGCTGGTCGAGGCGCACCCGTTCCACCAGCAGGAGGTCGGCGTTCATCGCGGGAACCGAGCCGTTGCTGATCCCCGAGCGGATCTCGGCGAGCTTGGCTTCGACCCGTTCGCGGTTGCTGCGCAGCAACTGTTCGTTGCGGTCGAGCAGGAGGAGAGTGAAATAGAGCTGGTTCACCCGGTCGCGGAGCTTGTACATCTCCACCTCCGCCGATTTGGTGTCGGCCCGGAGGCCGGTCGTTTCAAGCTCTTGCTGGCGGCGGGTGGCCCGGCCGTCGTAGATCGACTGGTTCACATCGAGGGTGACCTTATACATATCCTTTTTCGGAGAGGGGAAGTCGATGGCCGGAAATCCCTTGGGAAGGTCGAGGTTGATGCTCGTCACGGCCGACTGGTAAGAGGCGCTGCCGTTCACCGTGAACTGGGGAAGGAAGTTCTTTCCCAGATTCTGTATCCGCAGGGTGCTGGCCTGGTCGAGCAGACCGGACTGGAGAACGAGGGGATAATTCTTTTCGGCCAGGCGGTAGCATTCTTCGAGCCGCAGGGTGTCCTGTGCCGGGGCCGGTTGCAGGAACAGGATGCCCGGCAGGAGGAGGAAAAGGAACCGGAAGTTATTTACTTTGGTGGATTCCATAGCCTTTCAATGCATTGAGGATGAATTGGGGGACGGTGTGTCTGCGCTCGGCGTAAAAAGCGTCGAGATGCTCGTCGGAGTAGCCGAAGATGTTCTGGATCATCGGTTTGGCGATGACGGGGAAGATGCTGAGCGATAAAATGTTTATATACAGGTGCAGGGGGTCGATGTCGAGGTTGAGTTCCGATTTTACCTGTTGCCGTATCGTTTCGAGGATGGAGAGCGGCGAAAGGGTGTTCCTTTCGAGCAGGGCGCGGAACTGTTCGGGGCGTTCGTACAGGCTGTTCAGGACGAAGAGAGGCAGGTAGCTGTTGTTGGA
>DAONFN010000185.1:0-2315 GCA_035403625.1 Bacteroidales bacterium | reverse complement strand
CGGGGCGTTCGTACAGGCTGTTCAGGACGAAGAGAGGCAGGTAGCTGTTGTTGGAGATGAAGGTGACATAGTATTGCACGAACTGCTCAACCTTTTCGGTCAGGGGACGGTCGGAGAAGAAGATCTCCTTCATTTTCACCAGGAGTTTGGAGAAGGCATCTTCGAACACCGCGTGAAAAAGCGACTCCTTATTGCGGTAATAATAATGGAGAAGCGCCTTGTTCACCCCGGCTTCGTCGGCGATCTCCTGCATGCGTGCGCCGTCGTAGCCGCGGGCGTGAAATACCTTCTTGGCGGCTTCGAGGATGCGTTCTTCGGTGGGGGCAGGATCGTTGACCATTCGGTTTAACTGGTTGGATTAATCAGATGGTTTAACCAGGTGGTCAAAATTACGATCTTTTTTATTCGGTCCGACACCCAGGTGAAAAAAAATTTCTTTGCCCGGCCAAGGAAGGCAATCAATACCCACCCCCGGCCTCTCCCTGCCGGCAGGGAGGGGAGAACTCTGCGTCTCCGCGGTTATTGTATGGCCCCCTGGTGCGGAGTAGGGACCGGGGGGCGAGGTAATTTCTCTTCAGTCGTAACTCGTCATCGGTCACTTGTCATTCGTCATTTACCTCAGCCTGTACAACTCAAAATACTTCCCCTCGTAAATCCTCGCCGCCCCGGCGGGAAGCGGCTCCTGGTACGGGGCGTTGCTCTTCTGTACCAGGTACAGCACCTGCGAATAGTTGGCGTACTCTTCGGGCTTCAGCCCGCTCAGTTGCCCCGACTTCATCCGTAAGGTCCAGCTGGTCCAGAACTCCAGCCGGTGCTGGGCCAGCACGATGGTGGTCGAGGGCCGGGCAATGTGCCTCCTCACCTGCTTCAGCTCGGCGTTCTCCTCCGGTGAGATGAAGGTCTTCCGCACGCCGCTGGTGACAACGGTCAGGAGCAGCAGCAGCGAAAGGATGACCGACAGGGTGACTTTCACCGGCTTGCGGAAATAGTGCAACACGAAGATTATCACCACCGACATCGGGATCAGCGAGATGAACAGCAGCCGGCGGTAAATGGCCGTGTTGATGAAAGGGTTGGAGAGCAGCACAAACCAGAGCACCAGTGACAGGAAAAAGGCGGATTCCGCGTTGCCCAGGCGTTTGCGCAACCGGAACCAGGCGATGACCGACCCCACCGAAAAGGAATTGATCACGACCAGGTAGAGCATATTGGGCCAGTCCCAGCTGAACTTACCCTTCACCATCTCCAGAAACAGCGAGTTCCGGAAAAAGTCCAGGGGAGCGCCGATGTACCTTGCGAGATGGTCGTACCGCTGCGGGTCAAAGAGTTTGATGGCCACCGGCAGGAGTACCAGCGCGATCAACAGGTACAAACCAACCACCAGACGGATCTTCGAGGCCATGAACCAGGATCGCAGGCGTCGGGCATGATACACCCCCGACGTTAACGCCAGGAGAATCAGGAAGGCGAAAAGCGCCGTGAAGCACCCGAAATGGGTGAACAATGTCAGCAGCACCGACAGCGCCGCCAGCCGGATGTGCCGGGTTCTGCCCGATCGCACATACTCCCACACATAATACAGGGTGAGATAAACGAACAGCATGCCGATGGCATTCTTGTCGAAATCGATCGCAAACAACACCAGCACCGATGGGTTGAGCACCGACAGGGCAAGGATTACCGCCAGGTAAAAGGGAGGAAACGTACGGCCGGATACCGACCGGGCCAGGAAGAAAACCGGCAGCACGATCAGCGAGGGAACGACGGCGCTCACCCACCGGCAGGCCGCTACGATAGCGACATCGACCGGCAGGGAAGTGAAGAGGATGAGGAGCTTCGCTACCAGCGCCTCCAGCCGGAAAACCAGCGGCATGTCGGGATACCCCAGCGAACCCCGTTCCAGCAGGCAGCGCACCTGCAGCGGGTAGTACATGCTCCCGATACCGGGAATAACGGAACTGCCCGAAGTGGCCACCAGCCGCAACACGACCGACAGCGCAAACACCACGAACAGGATCGTGTATGAAATCTTCTCTGCTGTAAACATTTTATTCTTCATGGCTGTTTGATTGAATGGTTCAACCGATCCCGTCCGGGCATATTCCTTCCACCCGGCCCCAATCCGGTATATCCTGACCTGATAAATTCGTTTTTGTCCCCCTTTTTATCGCCGGCTCCAGGTGACCAGGTAACCCGGTGATGAATCTCCCCCTCTCCGGTGCGGCTACTCTTTATATACATTTCATTTCTTTGAAGTGTTTCTTTTTTTTCGCCATTCCCCCAACCCCCTTTCCCCGGAAAGGGGGCTGCTTTGC
>DAONFN010000184.1:0-6674 GCA_035403625.1 Bacteroidales bacterium | reverse complement strand
GCCGCGGAAATGCTGGGAATTTCAATACCCACGATGTGCCATCCCGGCGGGGATCAGCCCCATAAAGCATCGTGCATGGTATGCCTTGTGAAGGACCTGCGCAGCGGCAAGATAATCCCTTCGTGCGCCATGACCGCCGCCGAAGGAATGGAGATCGACACGGTATCGGAGGCGGTTCGCGCCATGCGCCGGGAGGCACTTGAACTCCTGCTGAGCGACCACGGGGGCGACTGCGAGGCTCCCTGCCGCGTCGCCTGCCCCGCTTTCATGGATATCCCGCAGATGAACCGGCTCATCGCCTCGGGTGATTATTTGCAGGCGCTGGAAAGGGTCGGAAGGGAGATCGCCCTGCCCTTCATCCTGGGTTATATCTGCCCTGCGCCGTGTGAAAAAGTATGCCACCGCCGCCACATCGACGCACCGGTATCCATTTGCCTGCTGAAACGGTTCACAGCTTCGGAAGAGGTGTATCGAAACGAACATTTCAGCCCGCCGGCTACCGAGACCGGGAAACGCGTTGCCGTGGTCGGATCGGGCCCCGCCGGCTTGTCGGCCGCGTATTACCTGCGGCGCTCGGGAATCGCCGTCACCGTTTATGAGAAAAACGAACTTCCCGGCGGGGCGATGCGTATGGCGATCCCGGAAGAAAAGCTGCCACGGGCGGTGCTGGATGCAGAGACCGGGGGCCTGGCTTCCATGGGGATCCGGTTCCTGTCCGGTCAGGAGATTGATGCGGTACGGTTTGAACAGGAACTGGTGGCAGGCTACGATGCCGTCATCCTGGCCACAGGCGATACCGGTGAACATGCCCTGGGCGCATTCTCCCTTCCCGTCATTCCCAAAGCAGGCGAACCCGGTTACCGGACCTGCTCCACGGGGCGCCCCGGGATCTTCTGGTGCGGACACCTCACAAGGTCGCAACCCATGGCGGTGAAATCGGCTGCGCGCGGGAAAGAAGCGGCGGCGGAAGTGGCCCGTTACCTGGGATTGGGGGAGATTCTTTCTCCCCGGATCCATTTTCGTTCGGTCATCACCGGTATGACATCCGGGGAGGCGGGGGAGTACCTCCGCGAAAGCCGTCGGGATCCGCGCATGCAGCCGGCCGGCGGCTATCTTTCCGGGTTCACGGCCGAAGCGGCGGTGACGGAAGCCGGGCGTTGCCTGCACTGCGACTGCCGCAAACCCGTCACCTGCAAACTCCGCATCCTCTCGGAAGAATACGGAGCCGACCGCCGGCATTTTACAGGTGCATCCCGGAAGCGGATCACTCGGATACTCCGCCACGACCTGCTGGTGTACGAGCCCGAAAAATGCATCAAATGCGGAATCTGCGTGGAGATTTCGGCTTCCCGGAAAGAAGAGCTGGGCATGACCTTCATCGGGAGAGGGTTCGACGTCAGGATCGGGGTGCCGCTGGGCGAGGAACTCCGAAACGGGCTCACTCATACCGCCCGACTGTGTGCCGGAAAATGCCCCACGGGGGCGCTTGCCTTACTCAATCATCAGGAAACGCCATGAAACAGCTTCGATCTTCTTTCCTCTCAGCCTGGATCCTGATCTTCCCGATCCTGTTGCCGAATCCGGCCTTTCCGCAACCGCGCAACGCAGCCTGCTGGCCGGGGTTCCGCGGTGATCCCCAGCTTACTGGCTTTTCCGCGGCCCGGATATCTCCGCCCTTACGCCTGCTCTGGACATTTAAAACTGGCGATGCGATCAAATCCTCAGCCGTGGTATGCGGCGACCGGATCTACATCGGCTCCAACGACGGGTACCTCTACGCCCTCTCCACCGCCGGGAACCTGTTGTGGAAATTCAACGCCGGTAACAGCATCGAGGCCCCGCCCCTGCTGGCCGGCGACAAGGTGATCGCTGGTACTCTGGAGGGCACGCTGTATGCCGTCGATGTCAACACGGGCAGGGAGTGCTGGCATTACGCCACGGAAGGACAGATATCGGGAGCCCCCAACCGGGTGAGTTCCCGGAATGGTGCCCCGGAGGCTGTCCTGGCGGGAAGTTATGACTATCATCTCCACTGTCTCGACGCCGCCACCGGCCGGCTTCGCTGGAAATATGAGACGGGCAGCTATATCAACGGGTCGCCGGCTCTCTATGGCCGCATCGCGATCTTTGGGGGTTGCGACGGGCATCTTTACCTGGTGAACACCTCCGACGGAAAGCTGATCAGCCGCACCGACATAGGCACCTATATGGCATCCTCGCCCGCCATCGGGGGGAATAAGGCATTCTTCGGAAATTACGATGGCGAATTCTTCTGCTTTGACCTGAGAAAGAACCGGATGGATTGGAAAACCCCGGGAGGTGGGCCCTTCCTTTCGTCGCCAGCCGTCGCCGGCAACCGGGTTGTTATCGGCTCGCAGAACAAGAGCGTTTACTGCTTCGACAGCGCAACAGGCAAACTCCTGTGGACTTACAAAGCGCAGGGGAAAGTCGACGCCTCTCCGGTGATTTCCGGGAACAATGTGGTGATTGCCTCAGCCGACGGGCGCATCTGTTTCCTGGACCTGGATACGGGAAACGTACGTTGGAATTATGACATCGGCTCGGCCGTGTACAGTACCCCGGCGGTGACCTCCGCGGGGATCGTTACCGGTGCCGACGATGGTATGCTCTATTTTTTCGGAAAATGAAGATCGTCTATATCGTCCCGGGATTCGGGGGAACTTTTTACTGCGGAAACTGCCTCCGTGATTCGGCGCTGGCAGCCTCGCTCCGTGCCGCCGGTCATGAGGCCATCCTGCTGCCGGTCTATTTGCCGCTTGTCATGAACGGAGAGGTGGTTCCCGGCGGGCCTCCGGTATTCTACGGAGCCGTGAGCATTTACCTCAAGCAGGTGATCCCGGCCCTCCGCCGCATGCCTTCCTGGCTCCATTCCTTGCTTGACTCACAGCCCCTGCTGAAACTTGCCGCCCGGAAATCGGGCTCTACCCGGGCCCACGGGCTCGAAGGGTTGACCGAGTCGATGCTTCTCGGGGAGGAAGGCCGGCAAGCCGGTGAACTGGCCGAACTGGTGAAGTACCTGAAAGAACAGGTAAAACCGGATGTGGTGCACCTCTCCAACGCCCTTCTGCTCGGAATGGCCCCGATGATCCGGCGCGAAGCCGGCGTGCCCGTGGTTTGCTCCCTCCAGGATGAAGATGTCTGGATCGATGCGATGGATCCTGCTGCGAGAGACGACATGTGGAGGCTCATGGCCCGGCAGGCAGCACAGACCGACGCCCTGGTCGCCGTCAGCCGGTGGTTCGCGGGAGAGATGAAAACGAAAATGGCGATCCCCGGGAACAAGCTCCATACCGTGCCGATCGGGGTGAATACCTCCCGGTACAAGCCGTTCACTCCGGCTACCGAAAAACGAGTCATCGGGTACCTTTCCCGGCTTTGCGAAGAAAACGGCCTCGCCATCCTCGTCGATGCCTTCATCCTGCTGAAAAAAGAACCGCGCTTCGCCGACCTTTCCCTGCGTATCACCGGAGGGTCCACCGGCGACGACCGAAAATTCATCCGCGCCCAGGTTGAAAAACTTCGGGAAAACGGACAGGAGGAAGCCGTCACATTTATGCCCGAATTCGGATTCCCGGGCCTTACCGGATTCTTCTCCGGACTTTCGCTGCTGTCGGTACCCGTGCTGAAAGGCGAAGCGTTCGGACTTTATCTCCTTGAGGCGATGGCCTCGGGGATCCCTGTGGTGCAGCCCGAACTGGGGGCCTTCCCGGAAATCATCGAAATTACCGGCGGAGGAAAAACTTACCGGCCAAACGATGCTTCATCACTGGCTGCGGCCATCTCGGGATTGCTCGATCAACCCGGCGAACTGGAGGCCCTGAGCCGGTCGGCCAGGCAGGGTGTCGCCGATCATTTCGATGCCGCCATCGTCACCTCGAAGTTGCTGAATGTTTACCGGGAAGTGACCGGAAATGTTACCTCAAAGCCTTGAAAGAGATGAATGTCGCACAACTTACCGGTATCGTCAAAGAGTACACGCAACCCGGAGACGCTGCGCCGGTCCGCGTGCTCGACCGGCTCTCGCTGACCGTCGTGCCGGGTGAAACGATCGCGGTGACCGGCCCTTCGGGATCGGGGAAGACCACCTTTCTCAATATCCTGGGAACCCTCGACGAACCGACCGCCGGCGAGGTGATCCTCGGCACCGAACCCATCAGGGGTATGGACGAAACCCGGCGCGCAGCCCTGCGGAACCGGTACATCGGCTTCGTTTTTCAGCAGCATATCCTGCTCCCCCAACTGACGATCCTCGAAAATGTAATGCTGCCGGTACTTCCGGTGAAAGAAAAAAACCTGAAACAGGAGGCACAGGAACGGGCGGTCACACTCCTGGAGAAGGTGGGGATGAAAGACCACCTGCGGCATTTCCCGGGCCGGCTGTCGGTAGGAGAGTGCCAGCGTGCCGCCGTTGTCCGGGCACTGGTCAACAAACCTTCCCTGCTATTGGCCGACGAACCCACCGGATCGCTTGATGCGCACAACGCCGCTCTCCTGGCCGACCTGCTGTCGGAACTCAGCGGTTTGTACGGCTATGCCCTGGTGATGGTGACCCACGACCCGGAAGTGGCCCGGAAAATGAGCGTCCATTACCGGCTCCTCGACGGGGCCCTTCACCCTGAACGACTCCCGTGACCATGGATATCCGCCGCCTGGTTTTCCGGAATTTATCCTGGCATGCCCGTTCGTGGCTGCTGACCCTGTCGGGGATGATCCTGGGAACTGCCGTCCTCACGGGCGCGCTGATCACCGGCGACTCGGTACAAAGCAGCCTGAAAGGAATGGTCGGAAAACGGTTGGGAAACATCCGTTGCGCCCTGACTCTGCCCGACCGGTTTCTCCGTCGGCAACTGGCAGATGAAATAAGCCGCAAATGCGGGATGCCGGTGATCGGGGTGCTCAACACCCGGGGGGTTGCCTCCGTGCCGGGTAACGGGCGAACCCTGAACCGCGCGGAGATCATCGGGGTGGATGCCGGTTTCAACCGTCTCTGGCCCGCCGATGAGAACGGTACAGGCTTTCCTCTCCCGCAAGCCGGGGAAGCGGTGGTCAGCGCCGGTACCGCGAAAGAACTGGGGGTTTCACCGGGCGATGATATCGTGGTGCGGATCGACCGCGAAGGATTCGCTCCCGCCAATGCCCCGTTCATGGCCGGAAGCGCCAATACCCGCGGGATCCGTCTCCGGATCAGGGCCATTGCCGGGGAATCGCAGGGAGGAAGATTCTCCCTCAGCAATACCCAGGCAGCTCCGGCCAATATTTTTATTTCGCAGGAACTCCTCGCAGAGAAGATGGGAGTGACCGGCTTCATCAATACCCTCCTTGCCGCTACTGGAGAGAAAGAACATGCAGCCGATACCCTGAACCGGTTGCTGCGGGAAACCTGGTTGCCGGCCGATGCGGGCATCGTCAGGACGGAACCGGAACCCGGACTGTACCAATGGATCTCCGGGCGGGTCTTCATGGAGGAGGCTCCGGCCAATGCATTGAAAAAAGCCCTGCCCGGATCTGCCTCGGTTCTGACGTACCTGGTCAACAGCCTTTCCCGCGCAGGATTCTCCACCCCTTATTCGTTTGTCGCTGCCGTAGATCCGGGCATCGCACCGGCCGATCCGAAACCGGGACAGATCGTGATAAACACCTGGCTGGCCGGCGACCTGAAGGCCCGGACCGGCGACACCCTTTCGCTGACCTACTACACCATGGGTTCTGGAAAGAGGTTGACGGAAGAGACGGCAAGATTCCGGGTGCAGGCGGTTGTCCCCCTGATCAACCGTGCGGCGGACCGGTCGCTGATGCCCGACTTTCCGGGCATGATCCAGTCGGGGAACTGCCGCGACTGGGAAACCGGAACTCCCGTCGACCTGGCCCGGATCCGCGATAAAGACGAACAATACTGGAAAGAGTACCGGGGAACCCCGAAGGCATGGATCACCCTGGCCGACGGCCAGCGGTTGTGGAAGAACCCGTTCGGCCAGGTAACTGCGATCCGAACTTGGGAAAATCCGTCGACCGGGAGGATCAACGAGGCATTCCGGAGGCTGGATCCCTCGGTCATCGGGGGGGTGTTTGTCCCTGTATTCGAGGAAGGCTTACGTGCCTCGGGTGGCTCGGCCGATTTCGGCGAACTTTTTCTCGGATTGGGAGCGTTGGTGGTAGTCTCGGGGTTGCTGCTGTCGGGCATGCTGTTATCGTTCTACCTGGGGCAACGCAAGCGCGAAGGGGAACTGATGCGCGCCCTGGGCTTCACAAACCGCAGGATCACCGCACTGCTTCTCCCCGAAGTCCTGTCCGTGTCGGTAGCCGGAGGCATAGCAGGGGTAGCGTTAGCCATCCTCTACTCCCGGCTGATCGTGGCGGGACTGAATACGCTCTGGCAGGGGGCCGTCAACACCTCTTCCCTGGAGATTGCCGTTCATGCCGGCACACTCCTCCGGGGATTTCTTACCGGGGTGCTCCTCAATGGTATCCTGTTCTCCGCCGTGCTGTTCCGCAGCAGAAGAAAAGCCCTCCCTTCGGTTTATTCCGGAACCGGGAATGCGATGAATCCGGGCCATCGTGTGAAGATTATCGCGGGGACCGTGACCGCCATGCTGGCCGTTGCAACAGCCGTCGTTCTCATCCTTTACGAGTCCGGCGCAGGCAGGTTTTATCCT
>DAONFN010000183.1:0-6694 GCA_035403625.1 Bacteroidales bacterium | reverse complement strand
CCTGGGTAAAAACCTTCAGGGTTATCAGGTTCAGAAGGATGAATGCAAGGATAAACCGGTTCATGGCGTTTTTGCACAAATATAAACAAACGAACCGCAAAAATCAAGGTGCGACCGGTCAGGATCCGTTCTATTTTACCTGTTATTCGTTCCCTTTTCCTACTTTTGAAGGTAGATAACGATCAGGTTATGCAAATAAACTGTTCATAAATCTTCTGAGCTTATACTTCGGCTGATCAGGTCCGCATTTTGCGGACCTGATCGCTCAGCATCACAGAATCTAAAACGGCTTTGCTTTGCAAACCCGTTAAGATTCAGTATAATTTTTGATCTTTAATCTTTGATCTTTAATCTATTTAATGGTCAACCTCACTCCCGCATAAACGCTTACACCGGTTACCGGTCCCCACGCCATGGAGGCATCAAAGTGGGTATGGTACGGCCGCCAGTATTCGGTAATGGGATTGATCTGCCTGAAATTGAGCAGGTTTTCACCTCCCAGGTAGATATTAAAATATTTGAATTTCCGGGTGATCTGTCCCAGCAGGTTCACCCATACGGGCGACCATTGCGACCGCTGAAGGAAAGATGGCATCTTGTCCGTGTCGGGGATGCGCGAGGGGCCGTTCAATTGCCCGGTGAGATCGAACTTCCACTTTTCGAAGCGGGTGGCGTAGCCAACCGAAAGCAACCCTTTATATAAGTTCACCATCGATTTCTGCCGGAGTTTGCCTCCCTCCGTCACCTGCACGTCGTTGTACCGGAAGGCGGCCGTCACCGTGAAGCGCTTTACCGGTGATACCGTTAGCTGGAGCTGCAGGCTGTTGGCGTATGACTTCCCGTTGAGGTTGTAAAAGAACATTCGCGCCGGGAGACTGTCCTGATCGGCGATGATCTGCTTCACAAAGTCCGTCCGGTAAAGATCGGCGGCCAGTTCGGCTTTTTCGTTAAAGAGGGTGAAATTCCATGTAAAGTTGACCCCGTAATTCCAGGCCTCTTCGAAACCAAGGTCAGGCGCGAAACTCAGCAATCGCTGGCTGACGAATACTGCGCTGTTCTCGGCCAGCAGGTTGGGCGACCGGTAGCCTTTCCCTGCCGATGCCCGGATGGTCGTGCTTTTCGAGGGGTTGAAACGGATGTGCAGCCTGGGAGTAACCAGATATCCGAAACGGCTGTTGTAATCGCCCCGCAAACCCGCGATCACGGCAAACTTATCGTGGATGTCAAAGGTGTATTCGAAAAACGCCCCGGCCGTCCATTCCCTGCGGTCGAGGGTGAACGTCGATACGGAATCTCCCACCAGGGTAAAGAGGTCGGAGGATGTAGCCGTCGTTCCGGCCGGCAGGGTCTCGTACCGGTATATCAGCCGGGTCTGGATAAACTGCTCGTTGTAGGCATCGCTGAAACCGCTGAGCCCGGCAGAGATGCGGTGACGGCTCGAGTCGAGGGAAGTGGTGAACACCAGGTTTGCATTGAAATTCTGCTCATGGCCATGGTAGAGATTGATCCCGTAAAAGCCATCCTGGTTGTGGTTGATCGCCGACAGGATCAGGCCCAAACTCGACCGTCCGGCTGGGCCGATAAAGATGCCGTTCTTCCAGAAGGCCTCCAGCCGGCGCGTTTTAACCCCCAGGCCGTAAGGCTTCGAATTACCGGAGATCCCGGTTGTGTCGGTGTTCCAGTTGTCCTTGTTGAAAGTCACTTGCCCGCCGTCCCGGTCTTCGTGCAGGTATTTGATCCCGAACCTCGACACCCAATGGTTGGTCAGAATGTAATCCCAGCGGTTCATGGCGGTGAGGGTGGTCACCAGCGGAGCGTCAAGGAAACCGTCGTGTCGGCCGGCCGAATCGGTGTTGTTCCGGTCGAATTTGTTGCGGAAAGTGGCCGCGTGCACCAGCAGCGAGGTGCTGAGCCGGTCATTGATTTTCACAGCTCCGTCGGCATTCCCTTCCAGCCGGAGGTTGCTGTTGCCATACAGATTGACAAACAGTTTGTTGCCGTTCTCGGGCTTTTTATATTCCACGTTGATCTGCCCCGTCACCGACTCATAGCCCTGGGCGACCGATGAAGTCCCTTTGGCGATCTGGATCGACTCCATCCACGAACCGGGGATGGAGTTCAGTCCGTACGGGGTGGCCAGTCCCCGGATCAGGGGGACATTCTCCGTCATGATCTGGCTGTAGATGCCCGAAAGCCCGAGCAACTGGATCTGGCGGGCTCCCGAAAGAGCATCGGAATAAGATACATCGACCGAGGCATTGGTCTCGAAACTCTCGGCCAGGTTGCAGCAGGCAGCCCGTTGCAGCTCCCCGGTCGTGATGACGGTGACGGTTCTCGGATTAAACTTCGAAATGAAGGTGTTATCCTGCTTGCCGTGAACCAGCACTTCCGTCAGGTCGTGTGTGGCCGGGACCATCTCGACTTCCACTTTCCGTTGAGCAGGACTGATCTTCACCGTATCGGGCCGGTAGCCCATCAGGCTGAATATCAACCTATCGGAAACGCCTGAAGGGTGTGCGAGGGTGAACTTCCCCGAACCGTCCGTGAACGTACCCCGGGTCGTTCCCTGCCAATACACGTTTGCACCCGGAAGGGGTGACTTATGCCCACTGTTATCTTTCTCAAAAACAAAGCCCTGCAGGTTTTGTCCATACCCGGCAAAAGCTGCCAGAAATGAAAAAACGAGGGAGTTCAACCATATCTTCAAATAGACTCTATCCATCTTCGTGTAAATGAATGATTAAGGAAATAAATACGAAACGCCGCTTGCTATGAATTCAGCAGGGGCAGGAATGGATCAGGAAAGGGAAGATGGCGCCGGAATCCGGACCTGGTGCAGGAAAATGACCAGGGAACGACCGGAGAGAGGGGGAGATTCAAACCGGTAAAAACTTGTTGTAACATCCTGAGGAGGATGGGCCGCTGAAATAGCACATTCTATGGCGGCAGGGATGTCGGCAACCGCAAGGGTTGTGTGCAAGGGTTCCATGACCCTGGTCTGGGTAACATCCAGCTTATAAAAGGCCAGGAGGCTCTTGCAGCAGGCCGGTTCTTCGATCCGCGAAGCACCATCGGCTTTGCTGTTCATGGAGCAGGCAACCGGCGCAACCCTCATTTCGTCGCCGCAGCAGGAGGATTCAGGACCGGTGAGGATCCCGGAATAAAGGGTCACCTCGTCGGTATGCTTCCCGTTGCAGATATGGTGAAACACCGTCATTCCCGCCGTCCCGTAAAGCAGGACGAGGATCATGGCAAGGGCACCGATGCGACGGATGATCTTCATTCGATATTCAGGTATGCAAATGTAACAATTATTTCAACATTGAATTTTGCTTATTATTGCATGAGAAAAAAAAATGAAACTCTTCTTCGGAAATAAAGAACTTGACCTTGCCGTCCCGGCGGTCATGGGTATCCTCAACCTCACGCCCGATTCCTTTTATGACGGCGGGCGGTACTCCCGTGCTGAGAAGCCATTGCTCCGGGTGGAGAAGATGCTTTCGGAAGGCGCGGCCATGATCGATATCGGGGCCGTATCGACGCGTCCCGGCGCTCCGGAGGTGGATGAAGCGGAAGAACTCAGCCGGTTGATCCCCGTTCTGGACAAACTGGTGAAGCAGTTCCCTGAGGCGATCTTCTCGGTTGATACCTTTCGGGCCGCGGTGGCCCGGGCAGCGGTCGGGCACGGGGCGGCCCTGATCAACGATATTTACGGGGGGCGGTTTGAGGAGGCCATGCTGGAAACGGTGGCTGCGCTGAACGTTCCGTACGTGCTGATGCACATGCAGGGCACCCCGGCCACCATGCAGCAAAATCCCGGCTACACCGACGTGACGGGCGAATTGCTCTATTTCTTTGAATCCCGGCTGAGCAGGTGCCGGGAACTCGGCTTGCGACAGGTCATGATCGACCCCGGTTTTGGGTTCGGAAAAACCGTCGAACAGAATTACATCCTGCTGTCGGAGTTGCGTCAATTCCGTTTCCCCGGCCATCCGCTGCTCGTGGGTCTTTCGCGGAAGTCGATGATCTGCCGGGCATTGGGTATCCCCCCATCCGAAGCCCTCAACGGCACTTCGGTCCTGAATACGATCGCACTGATGAATGGCGCCGACATCCTTCGCGTACACGATGTCAGGGAAGCCACCGAGGCGATCCGGCTGACCCGCCGGCTGAATCTCCCCGGAAATGGTTACCTTTGAGGCCGGTCACAAGTCACAAGTCACAAGTCACAAGTTTCCAGTCTCCAGTCACCAGTCACCAGTCTCCAGTCTCCAGTCACCACGCACCACGCACCACATGAACATACTTCTGACCGGCCTCTTCTCCCTCCGCATCATCGATGTGATCGACATCGTGCTGTTTGCTATCCTGCTTTATGAAATCTATAACCTGGTTAAAGGCACGGCCGCGATCCGCATCTTCATCGGGATCATCCTGGTTTACCTCATCTGGAAAGTGGTGCGGGCACTGCAGATGCAGTTGTTGACGGAGATCCTCGGGCAATTTATCAGCGTCGGCTTTATCGCGCTGATCGTGGTTTTCCAGCCAGAGATCCGGCAATTTCTGCTCCTGGTTGGCAACACGAGGATCATCCGGAACCAGCCCAAACGGTTTCTTTTCTGGCGTTTCCAGATCGACAACCCGGTTACCCAACACTCCGGCAAGATCGTCAAAGCCTGCCAGAAAATGGCCGAATCGCACACCGGTGCGTTGATCGTGATCACCCGCCAGAACGAGCTGGCTGAATATGTTGCCACCGGTCAGCCGGTCGAAGCCCGTATTTCCGAAGCCCTTCTGGAGACGATCTTCTTCAAGAACAGTCCCCTGCACGACGGGGCGGTGATCATCACCGGTTCGCACATCAAGGCGGCCCGGTGCATCCTCCCGGTATCGACCCGTGACACCATTCCCACCTTCTTCGGCCTGCGGCACCGGGCGGCTGCCGGCATAGCCGAACGGTCGGATGCGATCGCGATCGTGGTATCGGAAGAACGTGGTGAAATATCCTGTTTCTGGGAAGGAAAGATCCAGGACCGGATCTCACCCAGCGATCTCAATCATTTCCTGGAAAATGCTTTTAAATAAGGACAGGTAAGCGGAGATTCCCTGGCTGTACCGGGAAAGTGGCAAGGCCTGTTGGTGTATCGCCGGTTATTTCTTGCCTGACTTGGCCAGGCTGTCGGCTTTCTGTCTGGCTTCGAACTCTTTGATGAGCATTTCAGGCGTTTTCCCGAGATTTGCGATGGACATCCGTGCGTCGTTGGCAAAATCATCGTTCGGGTACTTCTCCAGGAAAATGAGATACGATTCCTTGGCCCGATCGAGATCACCCATCAGATTTTCATAAATGAACGCTTTGAAAAACAGGCAAAGGGCAGCTTTCGGCCCCTTCGGATAGTCTTTCATATACTGTTCAAAGATCCGGAGCGCTTTCGGACCGTCGCCTTCGTTCATCACAATATTCCCGGCTTTGAAAAGATACCCCGGTGATAACGTATCCTGGGGATGTTTCTGAATGAACTCTTCGTACATGGCCACGAGACTGTCGGCTTTGCCTTTGCTGAATTCCTGGGCCTGAGGGGAATAAAGGCTCTTTTCCTGGGCATCGATCTGCCGGGCCAGTTTATCGCGGGAAGGGGTGCAGCCGACGGCGAGAACCGTCAATAAAAGAAAGTACGGGATCGTTCGTTTCATTGCGTAAAAGGTTGGTTTACATTTGAATGATGCCAGT
The DNA here is from genome assembly GCA_035403625.1 of Bacteroidales bacterium. Classification (GTDB taxonomy): domain Bacteria; phylum Bacteroidota; class Bacteroidia; order Bacteroidales; family FEN-979; genus CAIVAT01. The sequence goes on along the minus strand of DAONFN010000183.1, from coordinate 963 downwards.
TATCGCCTGTTTTTCTTCATCATCGGGAAAAGCATGCGGTATCTCACTTCCACATTGCCCTTGCTGATGTCGGAAAGGCGTCGCTGAAGGAGCATTTTTTTAAGCGAAGGAATGCGGTCGACCATCACGATACCCTCGATGTGATCGTATTCATGCTGGATCACCCGGGCCACCACACCTTCATAGCGTTCATCATGCTCGTTGAAGTTCTCATCCTGGTAACGGATGTGGATCACCGGTTTTCGGTAGATATCCTCATGAAGTCCCGGGAAACTCAGGCATCCTTCGTTGAATGCCCATTCCTCTCCCTCCTCCTGGTAGATCCTGGCATTCAGGAAGGCTTTCCGGAAACCGCCGGCCTCCGGATACTTCTCTGCAAAAGGCGAAGCATCGATCACGAACAGGCGGAGCGGGTGGTTCACCTGGGGAGCCGCCAATCCCACCCCGTCCGATTCGTACATCGTATCCCACATATCCCGGATAAAAAGATCCAGTTCAGGGTAATCCCGGGGAATATCTTCCGCCACCTTCTTCAGGATCGGGTGGCCATATGCGACGACGGGAAGTATCATTCAGTTACATTTTTCATAGTTTCCATGTACGACTGCAAAATAAGGGTCGCACTCACCTTATCCACCAGTGCCTTATCCTGCCTGTCCTTCTTTTTCATCCCGGCATCCCGGATGGCGCGGGTGGCCAGCATCGAGGTGAACCGCTCATCCACCCTTTCCACGGGAATGTCCGGAAATAACGCTCTCAGCTTTTTCAGGAACGGAACGATGAACACCTCCGATTCCGAAGGGGTATTGTCCATCTGTTTCGGCTCGCCCACCACGAATCGTTCGACCTCGTTCTCCCTCACATACGACACCAGGAAGGCCGGCAAGTCGGCTGTCGGGACGGTTTCCAGTCCCGTTGCAATGATCTTCAGTTCATCCGTCACGGCGATGCCGGTACGCTTAC
>DAONFN010000182.1:0-6703 GCA_035403625.1 Bacteroidales bacterium | reverse complement strand
CCCCTTGCCACCGGCGATACCCGTTTGCTGCGTTATCCCGACATCTTTAAAAACAAGATCGTGTTCTGTTACGGAGGCGACCTCTATCTTTCGTCGGTTTCCGGGAGTAAGGTAATGCACCTTACATCCTTCCCCGGAGAGGAACAATTCCCTAAATTTTCACCCGATGGCGAACAAATTGCCTTCACCGCCGAATTTGAAGGCAACAAGGATGTTTATTTGATATCGGTCCATGGAGGAAAGACACGACGCCTCACTTTTCATCCGGCCGACGAATATGTGGTGGATTGGTCGCCGGACGGAAAAAAAATCATCTTCACCTCCAACGGACACAGCTTCAACTACAGATTCAAAAGACTGCATGCGGTTTCCATCAGCGGGGGACAACCAGAAGTGCTTGAACTTCCTGAGGTGGAAACGGCTTCTTTTAATGATGGTGGCGACAAGATCGCTTTTTGCCGCACCGGCACGGAAGAACTGCCCTGGAAAAGCTACCGGGGCGGAGCGGTACCGGAAATATGGTCGTATGATTTTATTCAAAAGACGTCGAAATGTTTGGTCACCGGGAATTCGATCCATCAATGCCCTGTGTGGGCCGGCACTGATATCTATTTTGTGAGCGACAGGGATGGTTCCGGCATCCCCAATCTATGGGTCTTTAACGATCTGACAAAGGATGCGCGACAGATCACCTTTTACCGGGAGTGGGGGGTGAGATGGCCCAGCCGGGGAGGGAATGAGATCGTCTATGAAAATGGTGGCAAACTCTGTTCGTATAATATGAAAAGTGGCCGGGTACATACTTTTCATATCCACATGGATATACCGGCAACCATCGGGAAACCCGCGATCAGAAACGTCAAGGAGCGCATTCAGAATCCCGTTCTCTCACCCGACGGAAAAAAAGTGCTTGCCGGTGCAAGGGGAGACCTCTTTTACATTGACACGGAGATTAATGTCACCCGGAACCTGACGCAAACCCCGGGAATAAATGAACGGCTTCCTGTGTGGAATCCCGATGGAAAACGCTTTGCATTCATCTCGGATAGTACGGGAGAGGAGCAGATCTATGTTGGGGATCTGAGCTCCGGGAATCAACCGGTGTGCGTCAGCCACTGCGTACCGTCGAGGCTGGGATTGCTCAGCTGGTCGCCCGACGGGAAAAAGATTGGGTATGCCGACAACCGGGCTTGTTATTATATCCTGGATGTTACGACCGGACAAAGCACCAACGTTTTCTTCAATGAGTTTCTCGGAAGCAGGAAGTTTGTAACCGCTTCCTGGTCGCCCGACAGCCGGTGGATCGTGTATGAAAACGGGAATCCGAACTGGTTCAGCTCCATCTGGCTCTATGCTCTTGCGGAGGGAAAAACATACCGTGTGACCAATGAAATGGTGCATTGCTCGGATCCTTGTTTTGATCCCGGTGGAAAGTACCTGTACTGGATCGCCGACAGTAAAATCAATGTGGAAGATTCCTACTGGGATAATGATCATCATATGGTCAACCCATCGCAACTGATCGTCGCCACGCTTCATCAGGATCAATTCTCCCCATTCTCGCCCAACCGGCCAAAGGATCAGGACGCACCGATGACTTCCGGGCTCCCGTTGCATATCGACACGGAAGGATTGGGACAACGGATCACGGCCTTTCCGGTCGGAGATTCCTATTTCAGTTCACTCATGGCCGTCCGGGGAGGGGTGATCTATCATTCCAGTCCCGCCTGCGGCGAAACCATGATCAGGATGTTTGACATAGCCAACCAGAAAGAGATCAACCTACTTTCCGATGCTTTCTATTACAGTCTTTCAACCGGTGCGCCGAAATTGGTTTACCAGGCAGGCAGTTCGGTGGGGATCCTGGAATACAGACCCGGTCAGAAGGCCGGCGACGGAGCGCTGGATCTCGCAGGCATGAACATGACCATCGATTACCCGGAAGAGTGGTCGCAGATCTTTCACGAAGCGTGGCGGATGCAACGGGACTTCCTTTTCGATGAGAAATTGAACGGAGTGGACTGGGAGAGGGTCCGGAAAAAATATGAGACCTTTCTTCCCGATGTGGCTTCTCGGTATGATCTGAATTACCTGATCGAAGATATGATGTCGGAGATGGGCCGCAGTCACATGGAAATCAGCGGCGGTCACCTGGCTGTCCTGCCGGAGGACCATGATGGCCTCCTGGGCGCCGATCTTGAATGGGACCGAGCCGCCGGGCTTTATAAAATCGACCGCATTTTCAGGGGACAGAACTGGGACCCTGAGAAATGCAGCCCCCTTACCCTTCCGGGGATGAACATCCGGGCGGGAGATTATCTGATGGAGATCGAAGGAGTGCCCTTGACCGGAAGAGTCAACCCTGATTCCCTGTTGCTTGGCAAGGCAGGGGACAATGTGATGATCAAAGTGAACCACAAGCCGGGGTATGACGGCGCCGTTGCATATACCATCAGGCCCGCTTCCTTCTCCCGGCAATACGGGGATCCGCTACGATACAGCGACTGGGTGTTGGGGAACATGGAGAAAGTGGACCGGGAGAGTGGGGGAATGGCCGGGTATATTCATCTTCCGGATACCTATATTCCCGGGATGGAGTCGTTTTTCAGGTACTTTCATCCGCAGATGGACAAGAAAGCCCTGATCATCGATATCCGCTATAACAGCGGGGGATATCCTCCCTACTGGATGGTTGAACGTCTCAACCGCAAACTGCTTCTTAATTCTCATGTCCCTTACGGCAAAGCGGCCATTCCCGAGCCCGATTACGGTTTCTTCGGGGCGAAGCTGTGTATGTTCAATGAATGGACCGAATCGGGAGGGGAGAAATTCGCTGCCACTTTCAGGTTGCTGAACAGCGGAATGACCGTGGGGAAGAGGACCTCCGGAAATCTCTCTTCCACCGGATCCTTTCGTCTGATGGACGGGGGAGTGCTGGTCTATCCTGCCGAGGGGCCTCAAAATCAGCAGGGCAATACGATCATTGAGAATTCGGGTATTTCGCCGGATATCGAAGTGACGAACAGGCCTGAAGCGATGATCGAAGGGCGGGATACCCAGCTGGAGCGCAGCATTTCCGAGATCATGCAACAGATAAGAAACATGCCGGGTAACTCAAACCGATGAGGCGTAGCCGAATCGCAGGCCATTTTCGTATGAACCGATTTAACATTACTTTTACCGTGTCATACCTATAATATGCACGCTTTCCCGAACAGATTGTCCGGACTGGTGATCCTCCTGCTGTTTGCCGGTACCGTGTCCATGGCACAGCGGCTACCGGCCATACGAAAGATCGAAAACCGGAAGGATCCTGACATGGAGCAACCTTCGCTGCACCAGTTTCCCATGATTTTCTATTCACCGGCTGTCATCCACCTGAACGGCAGCGACACGGTGACCGAGACAGTTTACTGGCGAAGGAATTTCATTGACCAGTTCCTCGAAACCTGGTCCGATTCGAGGATCTATCCCGCCAGCCGCATCTTCGGATTCAGCCAGGACAGCGTCTGGTTCCGAAGCACCCCACATTACGATTACCACATCTTCGTACCCATGATCTATAAGGGTCCGATCAGTTTGTACTACACCCGGTACATCCAGAACCTGGGAGAGATCCGCATGATCTCCAGCGATCCGCAAAACAGGGATTACCACAACAGTATGATCGTCACCGGAAATGTACCTCGCCGTTACGCGAATGAATATACCTACTTTGTCACTTTCCCATGGGATACGCTCACGATGATCCCGGTTTCCCGGAAGACGATCCGGAATTTTGCACAAACCTATCTTCGTGTTTACCCGGAAGCTTACCGGCTGGCTGTTTCGTACGACCGGTCAAAACTCAACAGGATCTTATCCTACACCCTGATCCCGGTAGCCGCCGGGTGTGCCGCAACCTACCTTGCGATAAAAGGAAATCCGACCTTGTTTGTCGGCATCGGCGCAGGGGCGCTGATCACGTACCTGTCCCTGAAACTGACGATGAAGCCGGCTGAACTGGATCCCGAGGCCATGTCCGGCATCATCGACAAATGCAGGTGACCAATGTTTAATCCGCACCTATAACTTTACAATCCGGCGGGTTACAACGTTCGTCCCAGTATTCACCCGGATGAGGTAAAGGCCCGGACGCTTATCTGAAATCGAAAACCCGGCTGTCCGGTCCGCTACCATCCGAAAGGAGGCTATTTTCTCTCCACGGGCGCTAAAGATATCGACCAGGACGGGCGATGGACCCGTTTCGCCGGTCAGTTCGATCTGAAAGGAACCGGTCGTCGGATTGGGATAGATCCGGAACAGCGAAGAAGCTTCCGTATCATCCTGCCATGGAATGGGGTTATTGTCAACAACCGATATTCCAACCTTGGTCCCGACACAATACTGGCCATTCGTACTGATGTACCCGTGCATATAACCGCCGGAGTTGACTTTGACGTTCGGCTGGAAGAGAACCTTGGCGCCTGCAACCATGACCGCACTTCCCCCGCTTAAAACGATGAAAGAGCCTGAGACTGTGACATTCTGAATGGCATTGTAGCACAGGGACTGGGCAGCACCGACTGTCATGTTCGGAACCGTCTGTTGCAGCGGGACCACTTTGGTCTGAGAGGGGCCCGTGCCACAGGCATTCAGGGGCGTGACCTGGATTGTCCCCACACCTGATCCAACCGTCACGGTGACGGAATTCGTAGTACCACCGCCTGTCTGGACCCAACCAGACGGGAAAACCCAGGCATAGGTAACACCGGGGACTGCGGTCACCGAATATCCCTGGCTGGATCCCGGGGTCGGTGACGGATTTCCTGTAATGACACTGGGTTGAACAGGCAAGGTCACCGGACTCACAGCAAGTGTCCGGGCAGTGCCTGAACCGCACTGATTGGTCGGTGTAACCTGGATGTTCCCCGATGATGATCCGACAGATGCGCTGATCGAATTGGAAGTTCCTCCGGAGATTTGCGACCACCCACCCGGTAATACCCATGAGTAACTGACACCAGCAACCGTCGGGACGGAATAGTTCTCGGCATATCCGACGCACGGGGTTGTGTTACCGGTGATGGTTCCAGGTTGGGATGGACCCGAGGATGGGGTCACTGCCAGGTGCCCGTTTGGACCCGTTCCACAGGCATTGATCGGGGTAACCAATACGGTACCTGAGGCAGAACCAACCGTGGCTGTTATCGAATTACCCGACCCGCCTCCGGTTTGAGTCCAACCGGAGGGAAGTGTCCATGCGTAATTGATTCCCGGTACACTGACAACGGAAAAGGTCACGCTGCTTCCCGTGCAAAGAGCCCCCACGTATGAAATCGTTCCCGGATTGGCCGGCGTGGTCATTGGAGTGACCGAGAGTGTGCGCGGGGTAGGGCCGATGCCACAAAGATTCGAAGGAGTAACCGTGATCGTTCCCGATGTGGAGCCCACCGTCACTGTGACTGAATTTGTGGTGCCCCCCGCCGTTTGTACCCAACCTGACGGAAATGTCCAGGTATACGTCAGACCCGTGACATTGGAGATACTGTAAGTTTGAGAGGAACTGATGCAGGGCGTGGCGTTCCCAGTGATGGGTCCGGGCTGAGCGGGAACAGTCGAAACGGTGACAGCGAGGGTGCTTTGCGGACCCGAACCACAGGCCGTAAAGGGTATGACCTTGATACTCCCGGATCCCGACCCGACCGTTACCGTTACCGCATTGGTCATTCCTCCACCCGTCTGAATCCAACCCGAAGGGAAGGTCCAGTTGTACAAAACCCCTGCCACATATGCGACACTGTAGGTTTTTGATGTTGACAGGCAAGGTGCTGTATTTCCGGATATGGCTCCGGCCGAAGCCGGGACGGTGGTCGAGGTAACGGCCAGCGTGGCAATGGGTCCGTTGCCGCAAACATTGGAAGGAGTTACCTGGATATTTCCTGAGCCGCTCCCGATCGTGACAATGCTCTCATTTGTATTGCCGCCGCCTGTTTGGGTCCATCCGGATGGGAAAGTCCATGAATAACTTACCCCGGGCACGCTGGGAACACTATACGTATAGGAATATCCTAAACATGGGGAAGTTCCTCCTGAGATTGGGCCTGGTTGTGAAGGGGTTGTTAGCGGTGAAACCCCCAGATATTGTGCGGGCCCGTTTCCACATGTATTGGAAGGCGTAACCTGGATGTTACCCGGCCCGTTTCCCACCGTCACAGTCACTGAGTTTGTGGTTCCTCCCCCGGTCTGCACCCAACCTGCCGGAAAGGTCCAGGCATAGCCGGTACCCGGGACGCTGATCACGGAATAGGTCTGCGACGAACTCACACAAGGGGATGAACTGCCAGTAATGACAGAAGGCTGGAGAGGCACCTGGTTGATCTGCGTGATGGCTGTGGCCGGATTGAGTCCATTGCAGCCGTATGTATTTTGATAGTTGACAGTAACTGTCTTGCTGCCCGTTGTCAGCCATTTCAGGGTAACGGTTTGATTTCCTGTTCCGGTGCCTCCAGCGGTGATGGAATAGTCGGTGCCGGGAATGCCCGGGATGTCCCAGGTGTAGGCAATCTGGCCCGGTTGGGTGGTATAGGTGATATTGACTCCGGAGCAGCTCGAGGCACCCGGGGCGACCGTGAAGGATGGAACCGGTCGGGCATAGGCTGTAGTAACCGAAACAGCAGGAACGAGACCGGCGGCTCCATTGGGTGCCGTATAGTTGACCATT
>DAONFN010000181.1:0-6709 GCA_035403625.1 Bacteroidales bacterium | reverse complement strand
TCGACCGTGCCGATGGCAACCCGGTGTATGCCCGCGATAAAGCCAGCGGGAAATACATCGTGACCGACAAACGGGAAAAGGTGATCCCGGTGTACGACCCCCGGTTCACCACGATCTTCCCGAGAATGTGGGACCAGTCGGAGTCGCGCTTCGAATCCGAATATGTCCGGTGGGGACATGTCAAGGGCCGCCCCATCGAACTACAATATGGCGACAAATCCGAAACGCGTAATGTGCCGACTTTTTCCGAAAACCTGGCTTTCTTCTGGAATTATCAGCTGGTTCACATGTATTACCGCTATTTCATGTGGAATTTTGTCGGTAAGCAGAACGATGTCCAGGGGATGGGCAGCAAGCTCGACGGGAACTGGAAAAGCGGGATCAAAGGCATCGACCGGATGCGGCTAGGCCCACAGGATATCCCGGCCTCCCGGCACAACAAAGGGGATAACAGCTTCTATTTCCTGCCCCTGATCCTCGGCCTGATCGGTATCTATTACACCCTCCGACGGCACAAACAAAGCGCCTGGGTGATCTTCCTGCTCTTCTTCATGACCGGGCTGGCCATTGTGGTATACCTGAATCAGCATTCGCCACAGCCCCGCGAACGCGATTACGCCTATGCCGGTTCCTTCTATGCCTTCGCCATGTGGATCGGTCTGGCGATTCCGCAGATCGTGGAATGGCTGGAGAAACGCGCCGGGCTGATGATCTCCCAGGTGATCACCATCGTGGCCGGACTCGCCGTGGTGACGCTGATGGCACAGCAGGGTTGGGACGACCATGACAGGTCCAACCGCTATACCGCCCTGGCGGTTGCTGAAAACTACCTCAACTCGTGCGCACCCGATGCCATCCTCTTTACCAACGGCGACAACGATACTTTTCCACTCTGGTATGCCCAGGAGGTGGAAGGGATCCGGACCGACGTGCGGGTGGTGAACCTCAGTCTGCTCAACACCGACTGGTTTATCGACCAGATGAAGCGGAAAGCCTACAATTCTGACCCCGTTCCATTCTCCCTCCCGCGGGAAAAATACCGGCAGGGAAGCCATGACGTTACCTACCTGTTCGACGATGAGGCGCTGAAGAACACCTATGTGGATATCAAAGCACTGTTCGATATCCTCAACCACGATGATTCAAGGCTGAAGATGAACACTTCGCAGATTGGGATGATCGATTATTTCCCGACCCGGAAGTTTATGGTCACCGCCGATTCGGCCGAGCTGGTGCGGAACGGAAGTGTCCCGAAGGAGATGGCCGGAAGGATTGATACCGTTCGCTGGGAATACAAGGGGCAGGCGCTGGAAAAGGCCAACCTGATGATCCTCGATCTGCTGGCTAACAACAACTGGAAACGGCCGGTCTATTTCGTCATGACCACCGGTTCTGATACCTTCATCGGGCTGGAAGGCTATTTTCATCTCGAAGGATTGGCGTATCGTCTGCTGCCGGTCAAAGCCAACCCGGCCGATGGCCAGATCGGCGATGTCAACACCAGCGTCATGTACGACAACCTGATGAACCGCTTCAAATGGGGGAACCTCAACAACCCGGGGGTCTATGTCGACGAAACCAATGTGCGGATGGTGATGAACATGCGCACCCTGTTCGGGAGGCTCGCTGACGCCCTTATCCGGGAAGGGAAGAAGGATTCGGCGCGGAAAGTGCTCGACCGATGCATGGAGATTATGCCGGAGTCGGTTGTCCCGTATGACTACTTCACCGTTGCGATGGTCAATGGCTACTACCAGGCCGGCGACTCGACGAAAGCCCGTGTAATGGGAGAAAAGCTGTTGAAGACCATGCGCGAAAATCTGGAGTACTATTTTTCCTTCCCCGACGATGACCTGAAACCAATGGATATCGACATCCAGCAGGCGGTTTATACCCTTCAACGGCTGAATACGATCGTGACAGAAGCCCGGGAGACTCAACTGGCAACTGCCACAGGGGAGGTCTTTAAAAAGTATTACGACCTTTACGTATCCAAGGTGTATCAACCCCCGGTCCAATGAACCGGGTACGACCTCCTTTCCTTTACCGCTGGCTGAGTCCGCAGTATATTCTTTGTGACGCCCCGGGGGAGGAAAAGACCATTTACCTGACGTTTGACGACGGCCCGGTCCCTGAAGCCACCCCGCGTATCCTGGAAATACTGGGGGAATACGGGGTCCGGGCCACCTTTTTCATGGTCGGGGATAACGTGAGAAAATTCCCCGGGATCTACGAGGAGGTCAGGGCCCGGGGGCATGCCGCCGGCAACCATACATTCCATCATCTTAACGGATGGCACACCCCTGCCGGAGCCTATGCGGAGGATGTGCAGCGCTGCCGCGAATATGTCGACTCGACCCTTTTCCGTCCGCCGCACGGGCGGTTCACGCCGGCTCAGTACTTCCTGCTCCGCCGGGAGTACCGGTTCGTTCTGTGGTCGGTGCTCACCTGGGACTTCGACTCCCGCACTCCGCCCGGAAAATGCCTGGAAAATGCTGTTTCCGGCACCCGCAACGGATCCGTCGTCGTTTTCCACGACAGCATCAAAGCCCGCGACAATGTCATCTACGCCCTGCCGCGATACCTGGAACACTTTTCATCTCTCGGATATCAATTCAGTACCCTCTGATCTTTCTCTCCCCGCCTATAACGCTCCCTCATCCGCAAAACTGTAATAACACCCGTCACCGATAATGAGGTGGTCGAGCACGGTCACTTCGAGCATGATGCCGGCGTCGAGCAGTTTCTTGGTGATCCGGCGGTCGGCTTCGCTGGGCGTCACAACGCCGGAGGGATGGTTGTGTCCGAGGATGATCGAGGATGCATGGTTGTCGAGGCTTATCTTGAAGACTTTCTTTGGATCGACGACGGTTCCGGAAATGCCGCCTTCGCTGATGTTGCACTTTTTCAGCACCCGATTGGCCTTGTTGAGCAGGATGATCCAGAATTCCTCGTAGGGCCGGTCGCCGATCACGCTTTTAAAGATCTCGTAAGCATCACGGCTGGTGCTGATCTTTTCCCGCACGAGAACCTCCGATTCGTTCCTTCGCCGTCCAAGTTCCAGGGCGGCCAGGATGGTGACGGCCCGGGCCCGGCCGATCCCCTTTACCGCCAGCAGGTCATTCAGCGAAAGCCGTGAAAGCTCGCCCAGGTTGTCCTGCGCGATTCGCAGGATCTTTTTGGCCAGGTCGACCGCCGACTCGTTGCGTGTCCCCGACCCGATCAGGATGGCCAGTAATTCAGTATCGCTCAGGCTGTGGCGACCTTTGAGCATCAGTTTTTCCCGCGGACGGTCATTCTCCGCCCAGCTCCGGATCGCAGTGTGATTGTCATAGGATTCCATCTTCTTTTTCCCGCTTAATCGCGAAAAGACCCCAAAGGTGATACGTTGTTGACAACTTATCGTGGAGGAAGGAGATAGAGGTAGCAACTTTCGTCCTCCAGAACGGTCCGCGTGAACTGTTTGACCGGGACCAGATCCCAGGTAACGCGGATCAGAGGGTAATTCATGATAAGCAGCAGGGTATCACCGGTGCTCCGCGACAGGCTGTCGACGATGGCAAGGGGATTGTAGTTTTCGGGTCGTTTACGCCGTGAGTCGTACTGCAGGAAGCTGCCTGCCTGGCTTCTGGAAAGAAAGAAGAGGTCCCGGTTGAGATAACCTGCTACCGGTTCGAGACAAATATCCTGGTCGCCTGCGATGGTGAACCGGTCGAGATGATGCTCGCGGATGAAGCAGGCGGTTTGCCGGGAGGCGGAGAAGGGTGTCACGCTTTGGACGGCTACTGCAAAGAGCCCACCGACGGTCTGTACAGTGAGGAAGAAGGTGAAAAACAGGTTGATAAGCCGTTCCGGTGTGAGATGCAACCAGGTAAAAAGCTTTCCGGGCGGGCTTTGCCGTTCGGGAACAAGCCGGTAAAGCCACATGGAAGCCGTGAACAGGATGAAATGATGGCCGTGATGCCGCAGGTACCCGAAGTAAAACAGGTTGACAAACAGCAGAATTCCTATCGTGCCTGAAAGAAACAGGAGCAATGCCCGGGGACGCCTGGCCAGCAGGAGGGATGCCGGGATCACGATCGCAAGGGCCAGCAGGCATCGCAGGATAGCAGGACCCGCCAGGTTGGTATTCCAGAAGTGAGGCAGGGTGGCCGGAATCGGGATCCAGGCATTCCAGATCATCCCGACCGACCGGATCAGCTTGCGGAGGGTGAGGTCCCTGAGATCGAATTCGGCCGATCCCGCAAAAAAGCCATTTTTCGGAGGAATGATGGATGCGACAGACAAGGCAAAGCCGGCGAGGATCACGATAAGGGCCAGGATATGCCCGGCCCGGTTGCGCCGCATCTCCTCCCTTGATCCGGCCGAAAAACAGACTTCGCTGCTCCAGGTCAGGATGAAAGCCCCGGCCATGATCAGCCCGTAAACACTGGCCTGCATCATGAGGAAGAGGATGCAGGCGGGCAGGAGGGGGCGTTTTAACCGTTGCGGATACAGGATGAGAAGAAGTACCATCCCCAGGATCCCGATCGCATAATTCCGGCTGATGACGGCATATTCGAACAGGTAGAAATATCCCATGACCATCAGAAGGCGTTGCAGCCGGCTGAAAGGTGCATAGCGAATCACCAGGAAGGCCGTCGTGATGGCAATGGCAGAATGGAAGAGCTGAACGGCGAGGGGATTTGCCGTAAAGATGCGAAGGGTGTACACGAGGATATACCACAGGTCGGGATGCCCCTCCACGGCTTTCAGCCGCAGAAGATTGCCCAGCGTTCCCCCGGCGCCTGCCATGGCAAACGGGTGAATTTCATCCCGCCACATGGGGTGAAGGAACATGGCAATAAGCTCCACCGTGCAATATACCAGCAGTGTTCCGGAAAGGAACAGGCGGTTTTTCTCAGGTCCGGCCGGCCGGTCATGCCAGAAGCTGGATTGTGTCATTTCCCGGAGAGAATTGGGTGATGCAATCTATTTTAAAAGCCGGATCAGGGCTATTTCACAGGCAAGGAAGAAGAGGACGAGAAGGATGAACCATTTCCATAGCGGGGTTCCCTGGCGGATCTCGCGGATCTCGGCCGAAAGGGGTCTTTTCTTCTCTTTCAGGATATGGATGTCCTTCAGGTTCATCCGGCTGACTTGTCTGTCGAGTTCCGAAACGGAATAACATTTCAGGTCCGATTCCCGTCGGTCGAAATTGAACGCGACACCGGTTACCGTCCGGGTCCCCGCAACGATCGGGTACAATCCGGCTTCCCGGATCTGGTCGTGGGGCAGTAAGGTCACGCTGCTGCCGAAGGTTTTAATCTCAGGGATCACCTCGAAATCCGAGCCCTCTTTTTTCAGTTTGTACATGTTTGCCTCGGAGACGGAATCCGCCGGTATCTCGATGGCCGGGTTGCCGCCGGTAGTATAACACAACGGACGGCCCGGATTGCTGAGGAGCGCGATCTTGTAAAGTGCGGGAACGAAGATGACATGGCGTGGAAACTGGGTCCAGGATTCATCGGCCGGTGAGGCCAGGAGATAGGCATGTCCCTTCTCCACCGGTGCCGAGACAAAGAAAGGCCTTCCGTTCTGGAGTTTGAGCAGAACTTCAGCCTGGCTTCGTGTTTCCTGCTTCAGGATATAGTGTTTCCTGACAACCGGCAGGTCAACGTTGTCGGGAAGGACCACCTTGCCGCTGCTGTTCTTTTCGAAAACATCCGTAAAGACAGGACTTTCCGTATTAACGGAGGCGATGCGTTGCAGGGTGGTGTCGGTTCTCTCCAGCAGCGGAAGTCCAAGCTGGGGAAGAAGCGCATTGTAAGAATCTGTTTTCCCGGTTGCCGGGGGGAAGACGACAACACTTCCGCCGTTACGAACGAACCGGGTGATCTCCTGGGCCAGTCCCGAAGGGATCTCGGCCGTGCTGTTCAGGAGGATCAGGTTCTGGGAAAAGAGTTTGCCGTAATCAAGCTGCTTTACCGGGCTGTTGGTGAGCTGGATCGCGGAATCATGCCCGAACAGGGCATCCAGGTACGCGTTGGCGTTCTGCTCGTTGATGGCGAGGACCGGGATGGAGGGTGATATGGTGTAGGTGAAATAGTATTTGTCGTCGTACACGATGGGATAGTCGACGGTTTCGATCACCCCGTACTGGATGCCGGAACTGTTTTCCGTAAACGACAGAGTCACTTCGGCCGGCGATTCGGGTTCGACCGAGAAACTGGCCAGGGCTTTCTGGACGGAGTTGATGGTAAGTTTGACCGGGATCTTCTCCAGGGTCTGCCCGGATGCATTGTGAAGCCTGACCCGAAGGTTGACCACCTGCCCGGGCTGATGAACAGGAGAAAGGAACCAGGCGCTGTCGATGTACAGGTTGTCCCGCTTCTCGGCCGGGAGGTGAACCAGGAACCAGCCGATCCCCGGGTCGGGGTGGGCTCCGTCGAGGGAGGCGCTGTTTTTCTGGAAGTCGGAAATGAGGTAGGCTTCGCGGTTGGTGTTCCGGTAATCCGACGAAAGATCGGCCTGGCGGCGCATCACCTCTTCCATCGGCCTGACTTCCGGTGATACTTGCACTTCCTCCACAGCTTTCCGGAAATCGTCGAGGCTCAGGTAACGCTGGTGCCGCCCTACAAAGTCGTTGGTTACCAGCTGGAAGAGATCGGACCGGGAGTAAGCGGAGGCGATTTCCAGGGCACGGGCTTTCGCGACATCGATCAGCTTG
>DAONFN010000180.1:0-6713 GCA_035403625.1 Bacteroidales bacterium | reverse complement strand
TACCCTCTGCACCGGGACCCCGGCCGTCTTCAGCGTACCTGAAGTGGTGGGACAGGTTTACACCTGGACCGTTCCTCCCGATGCAACGATCACCTCCGGCCAGGGAACCGATTCGATTTCTGTTCTTTGGGGAATGAACGCCGGTTTCGTAAGCGTAACCGCCCAGACCGGAGCCTGTATCAGTATGGCCAACTCGCTGGGAGTCAATACGGAGGTTGTTCCGACCGCGGCTCAGGCCATCAATGGTCCCGACACCGTTTGTCAGGGGACTGACGGCCATGTCTTTTCCATCCCGCCGATCGCCAATGCCTCCACCTATACCTGGACGCTGCCGGTGGGTGCCACCATCATGGCAGGACAGGGCACCAGCGCCATCACGGTCGATTTCGGCGCTTCCGCCGTTTCAGGGGCCGTTACGGCTGCAGGTAATAACCTTTGCGGAACAGGGCCAGCCAGTTCGAAGGATGTGATTGTTCAGGTCTGCGCCGGGACAGATGAACAGAATTTCAGGGCCAGAGTCAGGATTTATCCGAACCCGGTTCACGGCCTGTTGAATTTCGCTATTGATGAATTGAAAGGGGCACTGCAGGCGGTGATAAGCGATGTTGACGGACGAACGCTTTGGCACAGAACATTCGACCCTTTGCCCAATGGATCTATCCGTCAGATTGATGTCAGCCGGTTAACGAAAGGAATTTACCTCCTCAAACTGCAGGGAGAATCCGGGGTCTTTATCGGTAAATTTTCAGTGGAATAGAACGGTATCAATTCGGGTTCTGCGACCTGGACCAGCGGGATCGTGTGCCGGAACAGAACCCTCGTTTTATGTCACGAAGATTATTCGTATTTTGCACTATGAAAACCTCAATGAAGGAATATCTTAGTAAGCGGATGGTGGCCCGAGGTTCAAGCAAGGCCTTTAGCCGGGCAGCTAAACGCGCCATGCGCGAAAACGGATACGTAGTTGTTGCCAAAGATGGCTGGATCGTGAAGGAATCCAGGACCGGAGAAACTGTCCAGTTAAAAAGAATTGATTCCGCCAGTTCGGGACCGGAACTCAGATTGGACTAATCATGACGAAAAGGATGAGGGTTTTTGCCGGACCCAATGGCTCCGGGAAAAGCTCAATCATTAAAAATGTCCTGAAAACCAAGGTCGGAAAAGGGAAGACCCTTGATTTCGGTATCTATATAAACGCCGATGATCTTGCTGTTTTGCTGCTAAGAAGTGAAGTGGATTTCTCAGGCTTTTTACCCACCCCTGCCCCTCCCTTTAAAAGGGAGGGGAGATGCACTACTATACCTAAAATCATGTTACACAGAGTTTTGCCGAATGCCGGAGCTCCCCTCCCTGCAGGCAGGGAGGGGTTAGGGGTGGGTAGATTTGACCCAATATTACTTTTCGAAGTGGAATCAAGATTTGAAGAGTGCAAAGTATTTAGTGACAATTCAATAGCATTGGATCATGTGGCGACTGGAAGGCACGAGGCTAAGGATGTATTGGATAATTCCTGTAAATTTGAAAGGCCAATCCTACTCCTATGCCAACATCTCTTACCCTGCCCGAAGCCTTCGATAAAACGCTGGATAAACTGACCGGCGACGGCATCCTGCTGGTGGCCGGCAACCCGCCCAACCCGATGACCATCGGCTGGGCAACCTTCGGCCACATTTGGAACCGTCCCGTGCTCACGGTCCTGGTGCGCCCCGTGCGTTACACCTTCGGTAAAATGGAAACCGTCACCGATTTCTCCATTTGCGTGCTGCCCGATTCCCTGAAAAAAGCTGTGGACTTTTGCGGCACCCGGTCGGGGTGCGATACCGACAAATTCGAAAGCACCGGGCTGCACCCGGAAAAGTGCATCACGGCCGACTCCTTTTTTATCGCCGAATCGGTGCTCCATTTCGAATGCAGGACCCTTCATAAGCATTTCCTCGATCCCGCCACCCTCGACCCGGCTATCGTCAAGCGGTACTACCCGAAAAAGGATTTTCACATGGTTTACTACGGGGAGATTTTGGGGATTTATGGGGTGACTGAATGACTGAGTGACTGAGTGATTGAGTGACTGAGTGACAAAGTAACAACTTAAGATCGTAAATCCTAAATCATGCTCACCGTTTTTATCCTCTATCTCTCCGCCACCCTTTTCATCGCCTGGTGGTATTCGCGGGGTGACAAGACCAGCGCTGATTTTATCCTCGGAAACAAGCGCTTTTCCGGCACAGCCCTGGCGTTGTCGGAAAGGGCCACAGGCGAATCCGCATGGCTCCTGCTGGGCCTTACCGGGCACGCTTATTCCGACGGCATCAGTGCCATCTGGGTGGCCCTGGGCTGTGTGCTCGGGATCTTTTTTATCTGGTTGGTGATGGCCGGCCGGTTGCGTTCCGAAACGGAAAAGACAGGGGCAATGACCGTGTCCAGCCTCCTGGCCAGAAAGTTTCCCGGGGCGGAAAAACCGATCGGGATGCTCTCCGCCGCCATCGTCGTGTTTTTCTTCCTGTTCTATATCGCCGCCCAGTTCAGCGGGGCAGGGAAGGTGCTCAACAAGACGTTCGGGCTTGATCCCTTCTGGGGCGTGATCATCGGATCGGTGGTCGTGACCTTCTATTGCGTGATGGGAGGCTTTATCGCCGTGGTCGTCACCGATATCTTCCAGGCGATCCTGATGATCTTCACGCTGATCGCTTTCCCGGTGATTGCCGTTTTTGTCGCCTCCGCCCACGATATCAGCATCGTCGCCTCCCTGCAGGCGGCCGGAAGCGATTACCTGTCGCTCACCCACGGCAAAACCGGTTCGGCAGCGGTAATTCTCGTGCTGAGCGGCCTAAGCTGGATGCTGGGTTATACCGGGCAGCCGCAACTCCTGACAAGGATGATGGCGATCCGCAACCGGAAGGATGTCAGGAATGCCCGGTGGGTTGCGTCGGTATGGACCCTGCTGGCCTACATCGGCGCCATCCTGATCGGGATCTTCGGGTTTGCTTTCGTAAAAAGCGGGATGCTGGGCACCGACGCTGCAAAGTTGTCGGAAGATGCTGAAAAGATCCTGCCGGTGATGGTCGTGACCCTGGTCAGCCCCATCCTCGCCGGCATCCTCCTTTCCGGGGTCATCTCCGCGATGATGTCGACCGCCTCGTCGGAAGTGACCGTCTCATCGGCCTCCATCACCGAAGATCTGTATCGGAACCTGGTAAAAAGAAAGTCAACCCCGAAGCAACTCCTCTACCTGAATCAGGGAATGACGCTGGCGGTAGCGGTGCTGGCGATCATCCTTGCACTCACCATGCAGAATACCGTGTACAGCCTGGTCTCTTACGCATGGTCGGGCATTGGTTCGTCCTTTGGCCCGGCCCTGCTGTTGCTGCTTTTCTGGAAACGTTTCTCCCGGGCCGGGGTGTTCGCTTCGCTGATCTCCGGAACGATCTCTACCGTTATCTGGAAAAACTTCTTCGAAGCCTCTACAGGAGTGTCGGAAAGGCTGGCCAGTTTTATTTTTGCCTTCGCAATGGCGATCCTCTTCTCCTGGTTATTTCCGGAAAAGAGCAGCACAAATGGCTGCCCTTCCCCGAAATGACCGGAAAATCACTTCTGCCGTCTATTTTTTCCCTTTTCGGTACATCATGTACCACACCGGCTGGTAATAGTCGGGGTCGTCGCTGGACACCAGCTTTGAAGCCTCTTCTTTTGATTTGACAAAAGGAAGCAGCACATCACCGCCGGGTTGCCAGTTGGCGGGGATCAGCACCTCCTGCTTGTCGGCCATCTGAAGCGCCGCCAGCGTACGTTCGATTTCGCCGGTGTTCCTTCCGACATTCATCGGATAATAATACATAGCCCGTATCTTGTTTTCCGGATCGATGATGAATACTCCCCTTACGTCGCGGCTGGTGCTGAGGCCCGGATGGATCATCCCGTAAAGATGCGAGACAGCCAGGTTCGGATCGGAAACGAGGGGGAACCCGATTTTAACCTTATCCTTTCCTTTCAGGGAGAAGGATTCCATACTTTTTACCCACTCGCGATGCTTGTCCAGCGGATCGACCGAAAGCACCACGATTTGTGTCCGGAACTTCTCGAATTCATCCTGCACCGCAGCCAGTTCCATGATTTCCGATGTGCAAACAGGAGTGAAATCGGCCGGATGACAGAAAAGGATCTTCCATTTACCCGAATAATCACCGGGAAACTGAATGGTTCCCTGGGTCGATTCGGCGGTGAACGAAGGGGCCTCCTGGCCCAGCATCGGGAAGCCGGCAACAGGTTTTACCTGTGCCTGTATGAACGGTGGGCAAAGGATCATGAAGAGAATGGCAGCAATATATGTTTTCATGGATTTCTTTTTTAATGTTATGAGATATTGAATTGGCATGATAAAATTTGATTATCAGCAAGAAAGATATTCTATTTAGATTAAATCAATGCAAAGATACGAGATTATTTCTTTCCCGTAAATGAATTAGGAATATTTAACAATACCTTAACTTGCCGGGCCACGATGATCCTGGAGGAGAAGGTTAATTCTGTTGCGGAAACTCCGCATGGAACGGAACGGGCAACCGGGACATTTTCGTACTTTCACGGGGAATTACATGAACAGATGGAAAGATGAGAAACCTGCACCGGATACAACCCTTATTTCTGGCACTGGCGGGCCTGTTCCTGCTGGAATGTTCCTCCCCTGAACAGCCTTCATCCCGATACAAAGGGATTGGCTATGTCGAAACAGGCACCCCATCGGCCGTGATGCTGACCTGCTACAGCACCACCCTGATCGCCAACGGCACCGACTGCACAGCCGTAAGGATCGCCCTCGCCGACAGCCTAGGCCGGCAACTGGCCCATGCCGGCGACTCGGTCAGGCTCTATCTCGACGGCGAAGGAAAGATCACCACTCCCGACGGCGCTCCTATGCCTGTATCCATCGATACTGCTGGGAAGAGGTACGTTTCTTGCCGCCTGACAGACGGATTGTGCCGACTGCGGTACATCTCCGGCGTCACGCCCGGCACGGTGAAGATCGAAGCCCGTTCGGGCAGGCGATGGCCGGGATCGCACGAGATCCATCTTTTGCCGGCCGGGTTTGTTGTAAAGCACCCGACGGAGGAGCAGCTCAGGCCGGCCGGCAAACCGGTCGACCGGATGATCGGGGCCGATATTTCATTTCTTCCGCAGTTGGAAGACCGGGGGATGCGGTTCTTCGAAAACGGGCAGGCGATCGATGCCCTCCGGCTGTTGAAGGAACATGGGTTCAATTACATCCGCCTTCGCATCTTTGTCAACCCGGAGAACGAAAAGGGGTATGCACCCGGCAAAGGGTACTGCGACCTGGCCCATACGCTGATCATGGCCCGCCGCATCCGGGAGGCCGGGATGAAGCTGCTGCTCGACTTTCATTACAGCGATTATTGGGCCGATCCGCAGCAACAATACAAGCCGAAGGCCTGGGAAGGCGCGCCGTATCCGGCACTGAAAGATTCGGTAAGATCCTACACTACGCGGGTGATACGGGCGCTGGCCGGGCAGGGAACCCCGCCTTCGATCGTCCAGGTCGGAAACGAGATCAATCACGGAATGCTGTGGCCGGAGGGACACATCAGCCGGCCCGACCAGTTGGCAGGACTGTTGCAGGCCGGAACGGAAGGAGTGGCCGCCGTCGATCCGGCCATACCCGTGATGATGCATATTGCCCTTGGCGGGCAGCATGACGAAGCGGTTTTCTGGCTCGACAACATGATCGCCCGCGGGGTGAAGTTCGATGTGATTGGTTTGTCCTACTATCCCCGCTGGCACGGAACACTCGAAGACCTGGACCGGAATGTTGCGGCCGTGGCCGGGCGCTATGGTAAACCGGTGAACATCGTCGAATACTCCGATTTCAAGGGAGAAGTGACGTCGATCGGGTTCGATGCTCCGGGAGGACTGGGGCGGGGAAGCTGCATCTGGGAACCACTTGGATTCCGCAGCGGCCTCTTCGACCGCAACGGAAACGTTACCTCCCTCTTCGTGGTATACGATTCCCTCGCCGTTCGATACCAGTTATCCCGCCATCCTTAAACTCTTCACTCTTCACACTTCACTCCTCACTCCTCACTCCTCACTCTTCCGAGAACCAGAGTAACAGAAGTTTCTATTTTTCGCCATTCCACCAACCCCCTGCCTGCAACTGGTAAACCGCCAGGCAGGAAAGAGGAGTGAAGAGTAGTGGGTGATGTTTGGACCCTGCCGTTCTTTTCAGGCTAAAGCCCGGGCGTTAGCGGCCACCCGCCAACCCCGGCCTGAAGGCCGGGGTAAGTCAGAAAAACGAAGTTCTCAGACGTAAGGCCCTGCATTGAGTTCTTTCCTTGAGACCTTTTCACTTACTCCAGCCTTCAGACCGGGGTAAGTCAGAAAAACGAAGTTCTCAGGCGTAAGGTACTGCATTAAGTTCTTGCCTCGCGACCGTTTCACTTACCCCAGCCTTCAGGCTGGGGGGGAGGGGACAGCCGGTGCTTCCGGACTTTAGTCCGAAACTAGCGTGTTTGTAGAAAGGCCGGTCGATGAGATGGCTGGCGGCAAGGAATATCGAATATCGAACAACGAACTCCGAATATCGAATTTTTCGGCCTTCAGCCGGCTTTAATTGAGCCATCTCCGTACCTTTTCAGGCAGCGAACGGGACATGCTCCCTGAGTCATCATTGCCGATCTAAGAAACAATCGCATCCCGCTTTA
>DAONFN010000179.1:0-6733 GCA_035403625.1 Bacteroidales bacterium | reverse complement strand
TGCCAGGTCAAATACCTCTTCTTCCGCGACGATATTTCCTTTACTGATTTCGGAACCATGAGCGGTATTTCGGGTCCCTATATCTGCTCCTACCGCTACAACCAGGGATCGGTGGACCGCATCACCGGGGGCTATTTCCCCGTTCCTGCAGGGACCAACCTGCTGAATTATATTTTTTCATACTCCACGGTGTACGACTCCATTACCACCGGTAACAATACCTTTCAGCTCTTTGAAAAATATATCATCGACGACGGAAATACCTTCGAAAAAAGTACCAATCCCCTCATTTTTTATCTCGATGCACAGAACAGGTTGGTGAAGGTTTTCAGAAAGGATGGTTTAAATCCGGATGGATATGACCTGAACTATACCTACGCCAACGACCAGATCACCGAAACTTTTAAGACCAGTTATACCCGGAGAACCTTCTTCATGGATAACAATAACCTCGTGAAAGTAACTGCTGAACATTTCAACCCTCAGGGTAAATTATATTCAACCAAAGAGATCCTGTTCCTCGATTATGATGATCACCCCAACCCGTTTAAAAACCGGTATTACATAACCGGCGCCTTCTTCAGGGCATTTTCACAAAACAACTACCGGGCCTACACAATCAATCAGTATGGGAAAACATCGGATTCCACTTTTGGACTGATAACCACCTCCCATGTTGATTTACCCCTCACCTATCATTCCAATGGTTATCCCAATTTCGGTGAATAATCCGAATTTTCGATTTCAAAGGATCCATCCCGCTTGACGGGGTTTTTCGAATGTTTTCCATTCCATTTGCCAAAACCAAACGTACAATCTATGTCAACCTGCTCCAGATGCCTGATCAATTCAAATTATCCCGGGATCTCATTCAATACGGCCGGCGAATGTTCTCTTTGCAACCGGTACGGAGGGTTCAAACCCATCGGTGAAGATAAGTTACGCGCGCTTTTTCAACAGGTACGGCAGAACCGGAAATCGGAATATGACGCCCTCGTCCCGCTGAGTGGCGGCAAGGACAGCACCTACATCCTCCATCTCGCAGTAAACGTTTACCAACTGAAGGTGCTCACCATGACTTATGATAACGGCCTGTTCAATCAGATCGCGCTCGACAACATTGACCGGGCCATCCGAAAAACCGGGGCGCCCCATATTATGCGCCGTCCCGATCCGGAACTCCTTAAGAAAATTTATCGCGCCTCTCTGACTGCTTCCGGCGATATCTGCGGAGCCTGTGACATCGGTACCAAAAGCAATATTTTTAAGGTTGCCTGCGACAACCGGGTACCCATGATCCTTTACGGCACCTCTCCCCTCGAGGAGGACTCTTTCGTTCCCGATTCCATACAGGATGTGGCCCGGATGAAGTATATCCTGAAACACTCTTCCGATCTGACAAAAAGGGAGATCGACGATTTTCTGATTTTCCCGCACCTGAACCATTTCAGGATCTTTTTTAACAAACGGACCGGAAAATTTCCGAAAGAGGTCTCCCCACTCTTCTACCTGGAGAATCCGACAGATAAAGAGATGGGCGAAATTATAACCCGGGAGATGGATTGGGTGGAAGATACCTCCCGCGAATATTCAAAACACTTTGATTGCTTTGCCGAACCCCTGACCAATTACATCCGGAACAGGATATATGGATACGAACGTCATATTTGTCAGTACAGCAACATGATCCGCAGGGGCGAGATCACACGCGGGAAAGCGATGGAGTTGTATGCTGCCGACAACATCGCCGAAAAGCCCGACGGGTACCGTCGCACACTCGATTATCTCGGTCTCACGGATCAGAATCTGGAAGAGATCATCAGGATCAAACCCCTGAAATTTGAAGGACACACCTCCCGTATAAACAGAATTTTCACCAAATTGTTAACCGCGGGGAAAACCTTGCGTCTAACCGGCTCTTAAAGGACAAACATGACAGATAAAAGTAAACTGGCCTTCAGGGAGCTTGAGCGGAGCATCACCGCGGCCCTGGAAACCTATTCAAACGTGCATCGCGGAACCGGGCACCATTCAATGGTTTCGACCCGTCTTTACGAACAGTCACGCGAACTGGTACTGGATTATCTTGACCTTCCTCCTGAACAATACACGGTGATCTTCTGTTCGCCGCGCCGTACCGAGAAATTCACCGGAAATCTCAAACCCGGCAGTTTCAGGGTGATTACGGGCGAAGAAACGGGATTGCCGCTCGGGGTGCAGGCTGTAGCGGTTCAAAAGAAGCATCTCCCCGAAGGGACGCCCTTCGAGAGCGGCGGCGGAACAGCAAGGCTTATGGCGTCCGGGTGGGTCATCTGGGACAAGGCTCCCGATAAGTTTGAAGCAGGAACGCCCGCCATCATCAATGTCATCGCCTTTGCCAAAGCATTGACCCTCCTGAAATCATCCGGTCCGGGCTTGTTTCATGTGGAGGATAAGGAAAAATGCGCTGTCGCGGATATTCTGTACCGGGATGAAACCGACGGGCTGACCGGTAAGGAACTCCTCGAAAAACTCCGCGCGACCCGGATCGGACTTGATACGCAGGTTCCGACAACAGCGGGTTGGACGCGTTATGTGAATCTCGACAACAGCGCCAGCACCCCCACTTTCACACCGGTCTGGGATGCAGTGCGCCGTACCTGGCGCCTGGCGCCCGAAACACAAAGGGAACTCATAGCGGAAGTCGGAAAAATATGCGCAGGCATGCTTCATGCTCCTCCCGACACCTACGAGGTGATCTTCACCTCCAACACCACCGAGGCCATCAACCTGGCGGCCGACAATCTGAAGCGTGATCCCGATACCGGCACCGAAACGGTGATCGTCAGCTCGCTGCTCGAACACTCCTCGAACGACCTTCCGTGGCGGCAAGTCACCCCGCATCCGCTGATCCGTCTTAACATCGACAAAGAGGGTTTTCCGGATCTGATCCAACTGGAGAAGGTTCTCGCGGAATACAACCGGGATGGGATCCACGGAAATCAAAGGATCAAACTCGTTGCCATCAGCGGGGCGTCGAACGTCCTCGGGGTGTGCAACGACCCGGAAGCGATCTGCAGTATCGTCCACCGGTATGGCGCACGGTTGCTGGTCGATGCCGCGCAACTCGTTGCCCATCGCGAAGTCGATATCTCGGGTTGTGACATTGACTACCTGGCGTTCTCGGCCCATAAGGTCTACGCGCCTTTCGGTAGCGGCGCCCTCATCGTCCGTAAAGCACTTCTCCATTTCAATCCGCAGGAAATGGAGGCAATCCGCAAATCGGGTGAAGAGAATCCGGGTGGCATTGCAGCACTGGGAAAGATCTTCCACCTGATGGGCCGCATCGGGATGGAGGTGATCATCAGCGAAGAACAGGCCCTGCATCACCATGCATTGTCGGAATTATCCAAAATAAAGGGTTTTAAAGGTTACGGGATCAAAGATCCCGACGCACCGTCGTTTTCCCGTAAAGCAGGAGTCATCGTGTTTGACTTTAAGAACATATTCTCCAACAAACTGGCACAGGAGCTGGCAATCCGGGGCGGTATCGGGGTCAGGTTCGGCTGTCATTGCGCCCACATCCTCATCAAAAAACTGGTGGGCGTCGGCCCCTTCTTCGAACGGTTCCAATGGTTGATCGCTACCCTTTTTACTTCAGTCCGGTTCCCCGGACTTACACGCGTCAGCCTCGGAATGGAAAACAGCCGGGAAGATGTCGATACGCTGGTCAGGGTGTTAAATCAGATCGGAAATGGAAAACAGCCGGATAAAATCCGATCAGATACCCAAGGACAGAAGGATGAATTAACCCGAAAGGAGGCTGCTCAAAGAATGGATGAATACGTGGATGAGGCGGGCCGGCGGGTATTCACCGACATGCGGCAGGTTACCTGTTAAAGGCCTGAATATCATTTCGATCCTATGAAACTCTAAATGGCCTGATCACGGGAATCAACATTCGAATGACAGGCGATCCCGTGTGGATTCTTATCACTGAACCTTTACCTGCGCCCATACAAACCACCCGCCGCCGGGGACAGGTGAAAAGTCGTACGATCCGACCCGGACCTCGGCACCCGCTTTCACCACCCCGACAATGGAAGCAGAAGCGCGGGCGCCTGCGGATCCTTCTGCCCGCAGGTATGCATCATCGGTGACATTCAATATCCTGTCAACCCTGAAAGGCAGGGCAAAAGAGGCTACGGTCACCGGTGAGCCCTGCTCCCAGTTGCTTTTATCCTGGTTGACCTTTCCAACGTAAAGCCATCCGCCAACGGAGGCCTGCGTGGGAGCGATCTCGGCGACGATCTGTTGTTGGGAGGCCAGGCTGCGTTTTACGGTCCGGTCGGCCACATCCAGTTCACCTTGTGAAACCGTCACCAGGTCGTTGATCTGCTTAACCTCCGACTTCAACCGGGGATCCTTCATCTTCTGCTCCAGCGCTTTCAAACGGCCGGCCAGACTGTCATAATTCCTCCGGGCCAGGTCGACACTCTGTCCAACCGACCTGGTCTCATCGGCCGCCGTCTTCAACTTCGCTTCCCACGAAAGTCCGCCAATCGTCCCTTTGGTGAACCCGGCCGACACCAGGATGCTGTTGATCCTGCCCGGCGTGATGATCAGGAGCAGAAACAGGATCAGGATGATCCCGTCGCGGAGTATTACCGTCAAATCTTTGAGAATTGACAGAATAACCTGAAATTTATTCGTCTTGGTTTGCATGGAGAAAAATTGTTATGACAAAGTTAATTTTCTAAATGGCGACTGTCAAGCACATCCTGAAGAAAATGACTGGTAAACGCCCTTGAAAAATTATAAATCTGATAAATGATTATATTTACCATCAGAAAATTTGTTTTACGGGGTTCCGCTTTACGGGGAAAAGACTGTTAAGATATTCCCGCTGATGAAATATCCATCAGTACACTGTACATGCAGACCCCTGTCGGTAACAATGGATATTCAATGTGGCCCGAAAAAATAAATATGAGCACATTAAATATAAAATTATTTAAAAATGAAAAGAATAATCCTGATACTCTGCCTGTTCATCCTGTGGGATCATCTTTCGGCCCAGGAGTGGCGCTGGCTGAATCCCTGTCCCCCGGGATACCAGCTTCACTCCCTAAGTTTCACCGATTCCCTCACAGGATACGCCGCCGGTGACCAGGGCACCCTCGTTAAAACCGAGGATGGCGGCGGAACCTGGAGATTGCTGAACACCGGAACCTCGGTTCCGTTGCTGTCGGTCTGTTTTACCAATGCCAGCGATGGCTGTGCCGTGGGCGAAAGCGGGATGATCCTGAACACTTCCGACGGGGGAGAGAACTGGTCTGTCCGTTCTTCAGGTACCGCGAACACCCTGACTTCCGTGACGTTTTTACCTGACCAGGGCTCGGGGACCGGAATTGCTGTCGGCTTTTATGGCGTCATCCTCAAAACCACCGACGTTGGCACAAGCTGGAGTCCGATTACTTCGGGGACCACAGCGACGCTGAATTCCGTATGTTTCCCCGATCGCGATACGGGATATGCCGTGGGAATGTACGGCGTCATCCTGAAGAGTGTCGATGGTGGAACAACCTGGATCTCACAGACCTCCGGCACCGAACATGAACTTACCGCCGTCTTTTTTACCAGTGTGAGAACCGGGTACGCGCTCGGTCATTACGAATATGCCAAATCAGATTCCCCGCACAGCGAAGCCGACACCACCTATCTCCTCAAAACCCTTGATGGTGGCGCAAACTGGAGTCTTCAGGCCAAAATCGGACCCAAAGATCACTTTTTTAACTCCATCTATTTTACCGCAGCCGATACCGGGTACCTGGCCGGAAACATGGGCAGGATTTGTAAGACCGTCGACGGCGGAATTACCTGGACCGAACAGGATGCCGGGATGCTGATCACGTTCAGCTCGATCGTGTTTCCTTCAAAAGATGCAAAAAATACAGGATTCAAGGCCGGTTCCGAGGGCGTTATCATGAAAACAACCGACGGCGGGGCAACCTGGGCCAGGCAGGTCACCGGAACTACCAATTGGCTAACTTCCGTCTATTTCGCGGATGAGCAAACGGGGTATGTTTCGGGTGAAGGCGGGCTGATCATGAAGACCGCCGACAAGGGAGAACATTGGGCCATTCAGAACACGGGAACGGATCAAACCATTTTTTCCCTGCAATTTACAGCCCGCGATACCGGGTTTGCCGTCGGATACGGTGGCACCGCACTGAAAACTTTCGATGGGGGCAGTACCTGGATTCCTTTGTCCACGGGTGCTTCCGCAATCCTAAAGTCCGTCGTATTCCCCGATTGTGATACCGGTTACATTGCAGGCGCCGAAGGAACCATGCTCCGTACTCTTAACGGGGGGACGACGTGGGAACCGCTGGCGACGGGAACCACACGCGATCTGACCTCCTTATGGTTTACCGATCCGCGTACGGGTTTCGCGGCAGGTTATAATGGAACCATCCTCAGAACGACCGATGGCGGTTTTTCGTGGGAGGCGCGACCTTCGGGGACCTCAACAGAGTTATATTCCGTCATGTTTCCCGAGCCGCTAACCGGGTACATTGCAGGGGATATCGGCACAATTCTGAAGACCACCGATGGCGGCACTACCTGGCAGAATTATTCTGAAGGACTGCCTTCCCTGCCGGTAAACACAATAACTTATGTGAATGGTGCCGGTTACGATGTGCTGCTTGCCGCTACCGATGCAGGAGTTTATTACAGGGATGAAAACATG
>DAONFN010000178.1:0-6745 GCA_035403625.1 Bacteroidales bacterium | reverse complement strand
CGAAATCATGCACCAGCCGGCCGCGCCACTCCTTCACCGGGAGTGACACGATCGCGGAAAGGGGTTCCGCCGGTCGCGCCGGGGTGATCATGGCATAGGCTTCGGCGGTGGAAACATGAACGCCGGGTATCGCCAGTGCCAGCCACTTGCCGGCCAGCGAGGGGGCCGCGCTGCCGAACACCTCCCCTTTCCCGGTCGCATAAACGGGACGGTTCAGCAGGAAAAAGGGACAATCGCTTCCCAGTCGCGCCGCCCGGAGGATCAATTGGTCCTGGGAGAGACCCAGTACGAACAGGTCGTTCAACATCGACAGGGTAAAGGCGCCATCGGACGACCCTCCCCCCAGCCCGCTACCCATCGGGATCACCTTGTGCAGGTATATGTCAGCCCCCGATATACCGAACTCCTCCTGCAGCATACGGAAGGCTTTCACGACCAGGTTCTTTTCCGGATCGCCGGGGATGGGTAACCCGGTGGCGGTGAAGTGCATCTGCCTGTCGGAGGATGGAACAATCTCCAGGATATCGCAGAGCGGGACAGGATGGAACACGGTCTCGATATTGTGAAAGCCGTCGGGCCGGCGTGCGGTCACGCGCAGCCCCAAGTTGATCTTGCAGTTGGGAAATCGGATCATGCCCCAAAAATAACGCTAATTTTCGTCGGGGAACCTCAGCGGCCGCGAAAAGGCCGGGTTGGCCACGAAACTGCTGTCGGTGAGGGTCAGCACGAAGGCTTTCAGGTCGGCCAGCTTCGAAGGGGTAAGCCGTACGCCGCCTGTGGCAATGTGGTGCATCAGCGGACTGATCGAAGGCGACCTTACAAGTCCAGCGTTGTAGAAAGCGAGCACCTCGTCGATCGTACGGTAGCGTCCGTCGTGCATGTACGGGGCGGTAAAGGCCAGGTTTCGCAGGGTGGGCGCCTTGTAGGCTCCGATGTCATCCGCCGCCCCCGTTACCGAATACCGGTCGAGCGGGTCGGTAAACACCGAATCCTTCCCGTTGTTGTAGCAGAGATGCGTGGTGAAAAGCGGATTCCCCTCGCCACCGTGGCAGTGAAAACAGTCGCCCCCCTGTTCGGTCATAAAGATCACATATCCATTCCGTTCCGAAGCACTTAAATTGATCTCCCCGCGCAGAAACCGGTCGAACCGGGAATTGGCCGACACCAACGTCCGGACGAACTGGGCGATGGCCCGGGCTATGTTTACGGCCGTAACCCTCGGCGATCCGAAGGCTTTTTCAAACAACCCCGGGTATCCCGGCAGCGACTGAAACAAGGCCGCAATGCGGGCGGTATCGCCGGCCAGTTCGTTCGGGTCGGTGAGGGTGGCCAGGACGATATCCTCTATGTTCCCGCCGGCCGGTGCCGGGCCGACGGCCCCGTTCCACAGGTAGCCCCGGTCATTCCACACCAGGTTGATCAGCGGCAGCATCACGTGCGGGGTAGCCACACCCGACAGCCCATGAGGCCTGCCGCCGGGGAATGTGGGATGATGGGCTCCGCACTCGAACCCGTTGGCCTGGATATGGCAGGTGGCGCAGGTCATCAGTGAATCGGGATGGGTGCGCCCCGACAGCCGGCCGTCATAGAACAGGAACCGCCCCAGGGCGATTCCCTCGACGGTCAGCGGGTTGTCGGAAGGAATATTGAGCTTGGTCGGAAAGTGCTTCGGGATGGTCAGTGTATAAGGGGTCGCCCGGGGAATGGAGTGGTAGTCGGCGGGTTTGGAGCAGCCCGTTATCAGAATTAGCAATGAGCAGGGAGCAATGAGCAATAAAAACCATCTCATGAGAGGGACCAGTCTATGGGTTCAAGGCCCTGACGAACCAGGTAATCATTGGTCTTGGAAAAGTGCCGGCAACCGAAGAATCCGCGGGTAACGGAGAGCGGAGAAGGGTGCACCGTGGTGAGGATCAGATGCTTCGATTCGTCGATCAACGACCGCTTGGCAATGGCATAGTTGCCCCAGAGGAGAAAAACGAGTCCCGACTGGCGCTCCGACAGTTGCCGGATGGCTTCGTCGGTGAAATTCTCCCATCCCCGATTGTGGTGGGAGGCAGCCTGGTTCTCCCGAACGGTGAGGATCGCGTTCAACAGCAGCACCCCGCGGTCGGCCCACCGGGTCAGATCGCCCGTGACCGGCTCCGGTACCCCCAGGTCCTGCTTCAGCTCCTTGAAGATGTTGATCAGCGATGGCGGCTTGGGAACCCCGGGCGGGACGGAAAAACAGAGTCCGTGCGCCTGGCCGGCGCCATGGTAAGGATCCTGTCCCAGGAGCACCACCTTGACCCGGTCGAACGGGGTGTGGTTGAACGCATTGAATATTTGTCCTCCCGGCGGAAAAACCCGGTATCGCTTTTTCTCCTCCAGCAGGAATGCTTTCAATGCTGGGAAGTAGGGTTTGCCGAATTCCTCTTTCAGCACCTCCTTCCAGCTCTCCCCGATCACGGGATCCACCTTCTCCGACATTTTATAAACTTAGGGCCGTTGATAACTTTACGCAATAAAAGGCGAATTTGTTTGTTCGTATTCGTATAAGCCGTACATTTGCAACGCTAATAAATCGAAAATCAGGGGCATCATTATGAAAAAGATCCTATTTGTTATATTGGCCGTCGTCCTGATGGGTATTGTATCGTCCTGCACCTCGAACCAGCATTGCGCTGCATACGGTGAGAAGCAAAGATACCAAATGGACCGACGCTAGAACGAATTGACTTCTTTTTTTCAGGAAATGGGAGGCCTTGGCTTCCCATTTCTTTTTTACCTTTGTCTCTCCCAGCGAATTCATCCCATGCACCGGCCCCTGGTCATCCTAGCGCTCCTTCTGTTCTCCGTCACCGGTCCCCGGGTTTTCGGTCAATACGGAGAAACAAAACCGGATACGGTCCCTGAAAACGTGCTGCTGCTGAAGCAATGGACCCTGGGCGCGATGATCCACTCCAACGGATGGGGATTGAAATTCCGTAAAGCAAAGAACCTGACGGCCTTACGCCAGTTTACCTGGGAGATCGAGTTTTCCACCTACAAATCCTCCAAGGAGGTCAAGACCATCAATCCTTACTTTTCCGATTCCCGCGCCTATATCTATGGCAAGTTGAACTATGTGTGGTTTCTCCGGGGTGGCGTTGGGCAGCAGCGGATACTCAACCGCAAGCCGTATTGGGGCGGGGTTCAGCTTAGCTGGATCTACGATGGGGGATTCTCACTCGGGTTCTCGAAGCCCGTATACCTCTATATCGTCCATTTCAACAGCGGGTTTACCGAATACACGGTGGAAGAGGAGAAGTACGACCCTGCAAAGCACTTTACCGATAACATTTACGGCCGGGGTTCGTTCCTCAAAGGCTTTTCTCAAACCGGCCTCCACCCCGGCGCCTATGCCCGCACCGGTCTCGACTTCGAATTCGGAACCCGGAACAGCCAGGTCAGCGCCCTCGAAGCAGGGGTCACCCTCGACTACTCCCCCATTCCCGTCGCCATCATGGCCGACAACCCGAAACAAAGCCTCTTCATGACCCTGTACGTCAGCCTGATGTTCGGAAAAAGATATAACAAGTGACAAGTGACAAGTGACGAGTGACGAGTGACAAGTGACGAGTGGATGGTGAAGGAGGGATACAGGGAGGCGGAGTCCTTCTGAATAGAATCTGTCAAATGAACATTGACTGTCAACAACAGCACTCCCGATCTGGTTGCATTCCTGCATTCCTGCATTAAACCGCCAGTGTAACCTCCGGGTGCATAAACGCCTCTCGCTTTCCGCCGGCCAGCCTGACGACCAGCCGGCCATAGCTGTCGGTTCCCTCGATCATCGCATCAAACATCGTTTCTTCTTTACGAAAAGTGCGCCATTCCCCAAAACCCAGAAGCAGTGAATCATATTCCCGCTGAAGGGAGCCAGGCCCGGTCATGAGCCGGCGGTAATATTCCTCCAGGAAGCGGCAGGCCTGTTGAAGGATCTCTTCAGGCGGCAACTCCCTGCCCAGCAACTGCGCCAGGGAAACAGGGTTCGGGAGTTCGGACGGAAAAACCACCTGGTTGAGGTTGATGCCGATGCCCGCGAGCGTCAGGTCGATCGTATCGCCCATCACCCGGTGCTCAATCAGGATGCCGGCAATTTTCTTACGGCCGGCGTAAATGTCGTTGGGCCACTTGATCCGGACGACCTTCTCCGGTGACGCGGGGCTCCCTGTTTCCGGGGATGCTCCGCTCAGGCAGAAGCGCACCGTACCGGCAACCGCCAGTGCCACGGCCCGGTTCAGCGAGAACTGCTGGTCGGCAGGCAGGAACGAGGGCCGCAGGCAGGCGGTGAAGGTCAGGTTCTTTCCCGGTTCGCTGCTCCAGACATGTTCCTGCTGTCCCCGGCCCGCAAACTGGTCATGGGCCCACACCACCGTGCCGTCGGAGGGACTGTCGCCGTCCGAGATCCGTGCCGCATAGGAATTGGTGGAATCCACGCGGTCGAGTTCGATAAGAGGTTTTCCGATCATTTCCGGTAAGCATGAAATTGCAAAATAACCGATTTTCCCGGAACGCCGCCCGGACGATGTGATCCTTGTCACATTTTTTCGTTTTCATTAAATCAACCGGATTTATCCGTCGGTTGGTTACGGAATTCATTTTATATTTTCAATACCTTTGATCGTTGCGAACATTTTAAACCCATTTTATGGAACACATTGATTTCGCTCTTGTTGACTGGTCGCGGGCCCAGTTTGCACTGACCGCCATGTACCACTGGCTTTTCGTCCCCCTGACGCTGGGTCTCTCCTTCATCATTGCGTTTATGGAGACCCTTTATGTGAAAACGGGGAATCCTGAATGGAAACGGATCACGAAATTCTGGATGACCCTTTTCGGGGTCAATTTCGCGATCGGCGTGGCCACGGGTCTCATCATGGAATTCCAGTTCGGCACCAACTGGTCGAACTACTCATGGTTTGTGGGCGACATCTTCGGAGCTCCGCTGGCCATCGAAGGGATCATGGCATTCTTTCTGGAAAGCACCTTTATAGCGGTGATGTTTTTCGGCTGGAACAAGACCGGGAAAAAGTTCCATCTCTTCTCCACCTGGATGGTGGCCCTGGGCTCGAACCTCTCCGCCCTGTGGATCCTGGTTGCCAATGCCTGGATGCAGTATCCGGCCGGGATGAAATTCAATCCTGACACCCTTCGGAATGAGATGGTCAACTTCTGGGAAGTCCTCTTCTCCCCCGTGGCCATCAACAAATTCCTGCACACCGTTTCCCAAGGATATGTGCTGGCGTCCCTGTTTGTGATCGGCATCAGCGCCTGGTTCCTGCTGAAAAAGCGGGAAAGTCTCTTCGCCCGCCGGAGCATCCTGGTGGCCGGCGTATTCGGCCTGATCTCGACCCTTTTCGTCATCCTCACGGGCGATGGCTCCGCACGCAATGTGGCCCGGCATCAACCCATGAAATTTGCTGCGATGGAAAACCTGTACGAGGGGCAGCAGAACGCACCCCTGGCTGTGATCGGACTGCTTCAGAAAGACCGGTCAGACCCCGCACACCGGAAGGAAGACTTCGCCTTCAAGATCGAAATCCCCAACATGTTGTCGTACATGGCGTTCCTCGATGCCAACGCGTATGTACCCGGCATCCGTGACCTGGTGCAGGGCAATGCGGAGCACCACCTGCTCTCCTATGCCGAGCGGGCCGAAAAAGGCCGCACCGCCATCACCTCCCTGGCCGAATACCGCAATGCGAAGAAGGAGGGCAACGACAGTTTGGCAACAGCCGCCCTGGCCCGCTTTGAAGAGAACTTTCCCCATTACGGTTACGGCTATTATGCCGGGCGCGATGTGCACGAGCTGGTTCCGCCGGTTGCCACCGTATTCTATTCCTTCCGCATTATGGTGGGTCTCGGGGTCCATTTCCTCGCCCTGATACTGGTCGTTCTCTGGCTGACCATCAAAAACCGGATCGAATCCAAACGGTTTATCCTGTATACGGCTCTCTGGACGATCCCCCTGGCCTATATCGCTTCGATGTTGGGGTGGACCGTGGCCGAGGTCGGACGCCAGCCGTGGGTTATCCAGGACCTGCTGCCCACCGTCGCCGCCATCTCCAAAGTGACGCCGGGGGCCGTGCAGCTAAGTTTCTGGCTCTTCGCGGTGATCTTCACCGGCCTGTTGATCGCCGAGATCGGGATCATGGCCGCCCAGGTCCGCAAAGGGCCCGCCCCCATTGACAGTTCAACCAGTCATTAACGAAAAAAACTCCGGCATATGTTCGAATCATTATCCTATCCCGTGTTGCAGCAATACTGGTGGATCATCATCTCCCTGCTGGGAGCCCTCCTGGTATTCCTGATGTTTGTCCAGGGCGGTCAAACGCTTCTCTATACCCTTGGAAAAACCGAAGAGGAACGCACCCTGCTGGTGAACCTGCTGGGGCGTAAATGGGAGTTCACCTTCACTACGCTCGTCACCTTCGGCGGGGCATTCTTTGCCTCCTTCCCGCTTTTCTATTCCACCAGTTTCGGCGGGGCATACTGGGTCTGGATGGCCATCCTGATTGCCTTCGTCATCCAGGCGGTTTCCTATGAATACCGGTCAAAGCCCAACAACTTTTTCGGCCGGCGCTTCTACGAAACCTTGCTCTTTCTCAACGGATTGCTGGGTACCGTGCTGATCGGCACCGCCGTAGCCACCTTCTTTACAGGGTCCGACTTTATCGTGAACAAACAGAATATCACTGATCTGACGGGGATGCAGATGCCG
>DAONFN010000177.1:0-6751 GCA_035403625.1 Bacteroidales bacterium | reverse complement strand
GGACTTCCAGCAGGTAAATTCCATCAGGCAGGGCAGAGTACCCGATCGCCTGCCGGTCTTTTCTTACCTCTCCAGAAAGCGGGGCAACGGCCTCCTGTCCGCGCATGTCGATCAGGCGAACGGTGAAACGCTCTGTTTCGGGGAGGTCGAAAAACACCAGGAGCCGCTTTGTCTCCTCGTCGTTATACATCCGGATTCCTTCCGGTTCCCCTTTCTTTCCGGTTCCGACGGTGTAATCCAGGTAAAAATCATCGACATACAGCACCGTCCCGATGGTCATGACCTCTTGTGCTGTCGACATCGCAATGATGTTCATGCTGTCGGGTGCCTCGGTTCCCGTGTAATCGATCCAAGCCGAGAAAGGGGTCCAGTCGGTAACCGTGTCTTTGGTCGAGAAATACCCCACGCCGATGGATTCCTTCACCGATCCGGTCGTTCGCGTGAGCTCGATCCCGATCACGCAGGTGTCGCCCCCTTTCGGACTGTACTTGTAATACCCTTTGAGGTGGGTGGGCTGATCCACCACCGGAACACCGCCTGAAAGAACATAGCTGCCAGTTGCGAAATCCACGGTCAGCTTGCCGCAGGTCATGAAACCTGGAATGTCGGTCGGCGCCAGCGGAAACGAGTAGTGTTTGGTCTCAAGCCGCGCACAGTATGTACCGGCACCTGTGCGATCGGGTCCCGGGCTCACAACCACCGTGCTCAGCAGGGGGATCAGGTTAAGCTCATAGTTGGGGGTGTCCCATCCAACGGGGTCGGAATATAATGGGAAATTGGTCCAGTTGTCAAAGCCGGCATTCGGGATCACCGTCTGTCCCATCCCCTCCGAGGCAGTCACCATCAGCAGGGCAATCACGATACGTTTCAGTGTTTTTATCATTTTCAAGATTATCTGAGAAATAAAACCTTCATCACTCGTCATTCGTCACTAGTCAATTGTCACTTGTAAAGTTGCTGCGTAAAATTACTTCATTTCGCCATATCTTTGAAAAAAATTAGGTATGACCCGGATCGTGCAGGCTTGCTCTGACACTCGTTTCCAGTTGATAATCCTGGCCATGATGATACCGGTAATGGTATCGGGGCTCCCGCTTCCGCCGGCCGTTTTTGTGCCGGTTGCCGGCGATTCATGCAAGGTTACGCTGGACCGTAAGCTGGAGAAGATCTATGCAGAGGGGATTGACTTTTTCAGGAAAGGGAACTATACCATGGCCGGGCAACGCATGAGGACGGTGCTGAAGGAAGAGCCTTCGTGTGTGGATGCATCGTATGTGCTGGGACTTGTGAATTACAAGAAAGCGGATAACAACCTGGTCGAAGCCGAAAAGAACTTCAGACGGGTGGCGGAGCAATGCCCCGGATATGACCTGTATGTGTACTTTTACCTGGGTGAAATCGCCTATTCGAAGGATGATTTCAGTACCGCAATTAAAAACCTTGAGGTCTTTACCCGCGAACCGGAAAAGATAAAGAAGGAAGAGGATTACGCGAGGGCTGTATCCTTGCTCGATTACTCCCGGTTCTACCTGAATATGGTGGAACACCCGGTGCCCTTTGACCCGCATGTGGTGGAAGGAATCTCCACCCCCGGCAACGAATACCTGCCGATCCTGTCGCCCGATAACCAGATGGCCCTCTACACCCGGGAGGTAAAGATCGATCCCGGGCGCAACAGCCTGACCCGCGAAATCAGGATGAAGGAGAAATTCTACTACAGTTCCCGCCAGGACGACGGACGTTTCAACGAGGGAGAGGAGATGCCGGACCCTTTCAACATCAACGATAATGAAGGAGGAGCGACGCTCACGGCCGATAACAACACCCTTTACTACACGGTTTGCAAGTACGATCCCGGCCGGCAGTACCTGAATTGCGATATCTACATGTCGGAAAACATTGGCGGGGAATGGAGTCCGATCCGC
The DNA here is from genome assembly GCA_035403625.1 of Bacteroidales bacterium. Taxonomy (GTDB): domain Bacteria; phylum Bacteroidota; class Bacteroidia; order Bacteroidales; family FEN-979; genus CAIVAT01. Next base: position 4,826 of record DAONFN010000177.1, on the reverse strand, counting down.
CCCGTCGGCGGGGGGATCGACCATCCCGATACCTGGGAATCACAACCTTCCATTTCCGCCGACGGGCGTGTTCTCTATTTTATCAGTGACCGGAGCGGCGGACAGGGAGGGTATGACATCTACCGGACGGAAAAAAATGCAGCCGGACAATGGCAGACTCCGGTCAACCTGGGACCGGTGATCAACTCGAAAGGCAATGAAAAATCGCCCTTCATCCATCCCGATGGAAAGACTCTCTATTTCTCGTCTGACGGGTGGATGGGACTGGGAGGGTACGATATTTTCTATTCCAGGCTCGGCAATGACGGCACCTGGTCGAAACCGGTTAACATCGGGTATCCGATCAACTCCACCGACGACGAGGTGGGTTTCTTCGTCAGCACCGACGGACAGCAGGGATTCTTCGCCTCCAACAAATACAACGGAAAGGGGGGATGGGACCTGTACTCCTTCGATCTCTATGATGAGGCGCGTCCCGAGAAGGTTTTATTCATCAAGGGAAATGTGAAATCGGAACTCTCGGCTGAACCGCTCAAGGCCCGGATCGAGCTGAAAAACATCGAGACCAAGAAGGTCTCGGAGATCCCCATGGATACGCTGACCGGAAATTACGTGGCCGTGGCGCCGTTCAACAGCGATTATATAATGACGGTCAAAAAAGCCGACCATGTGTATGAGGCCAAATACATCTCGAAGATCGATTCGGTGTTTAAAACCCCGGCTACCGTCGATATTGCCATGAAACCGATTGAAGTCAACCAGTCCTATCGCATCAATGATATCTACTTCGGATTCAATTCATTTGAACTGAGCGCCACTTCCAGAACGATACTGGATCAGTTGATTGAATTTCTAGACGAAAACCGGAATATCTCCATCCAGATACAGGGCCATACCGACAACATTGGAAACGATGCCGATAACCTTAAATTATCGGAGGACAGGGCCCACTCGGTGTACGATTACCTGGTTGAACAGGGCATCGCCGCACGCCGCCTGACCTATAAAGGTTTCGGCAAATCGATGCCGGTTGCCGACAATCAGACCGAGGAGGGCCGGGCGAAAAACCGGCGCACCGTCTTTGTGATAACGGGCAAGTAGCGGCCGTCAGATCTCTTTCAGCAGGTTGGCCATTTCCATGGCTGCGAGGGCGGCGTCGAAGCCCTTATTCCCCCCCTTGGTCCCGGCACGTTCTACCGCCTGCTCGATGTTGTCGGTGGTGAGAACACCGAAGATCACGGGTAGTCCAGCCTCCAGCCCGACATGTGCAACGCCTTTGGAAACTTCCGCAGCCACATAGTCGAAATGCGGGGTGGCACCCCGGATGACCGCCCCGAGGCAGATGACGGCATCGTAACGGCCGCTCTTCGCCAGGGTCCGCGCCAGCAGCGGGATCTCAAATGCCCCGGGGGACCACACCACAGTGATGTTGTCGTCGGTGGCTCCGTGCCGTTGAAGCCCGTCGAGGCAACCGGCCAGCAGTTTCCCGCTGATGAATTCGTTGAAACGGGAGACTACGATCCCGAATTTCAGCCCCTTGGCATCTAATTTACCTTCGATCTTTTTCATATGGATGATTTGTAGTTATTTCGTTGTTTCATCAGCTTCATCGCTGAAATCAAGGATGTGCCCCATCTTCTCCTTCTTGGTTTTCATGTACCGGATGTTCCGGTCGTTGCTGCGGGTTTGGATCGGGACACGTTCGACAAGCTCCAGACCGAAACCTTCAATTCCCGAAATCTTTTTAGGATTATTGGTCAGCAGGCGCAGTTTCTTTATCCCCAGGTCGACGAGAATCTCCGCTCCGGTTCCGTAATCGCGCAGGTCAGCTTCGAAACCGAGCGCATTGTTGGCTTCCACGGTGTCCATTCCCTGGTCCTGCAGCGAATAGGCCCGCATTTTATTGTTCAGCCCGATGCCCCGCCCTTCCTGCCGCATATACAGCAGAACGCCGCGACCTTCGCGGGCGATCTGGCGCATGGCCAGGTCAAGTTGCTCACCGCAATCGCAGCGCATCGATCCGAATACATCGCCGGTCAGGCATTCGGAGTGTACCCTGACCAATACCGGGTCTCCGTCGTTCACCGTGCCCTTCACAAGGGCCAGATGGTTCTCATGGGTGATCTTGCTGACGTAACTATAGGCTTTGAATTCGCCGTATTTCGTGGGCATGTCGACCGCCACCGCCCGTTCGATGAGGGTTTCCGATTTCCGGCGGTAATCGATCAGATCGGCAATGGTGATGATCTTCAGGTTATGCTGCCTGATGTACCCCATCAGCTCGGGGACACGGGCCATCGAGCCGTCCTCGTTCATGATTTCGCAGATCACCCCGGCGGGGTAGAGTCCGGCCATGACCGCAAGATCAACCGATGCTTCTGTGTGGCCGGCCCTGACCAGCACGCCTCCTTCGCGGTATTCGATCGGGAAGATGTGCCCCGGACGGGTGAAGTCCCTTGCTTTTGTCTGATTGTCGATGACTCGTTTGATGGTCAGCGCCCGTTCCTGGGCGGAAATCCCGGTGGTGCATTCGATCGCATCGATCGACACCGTGAACGCAGTCCGGTTGGGGTCGGTGTTCTTGACCACCATGCGTTCGATGTTGAGCTCCTCGAGCCGCTCCCTGACAATCGGAAGGCAGACCAGCCCTCCACCGTTCTTGGCCATGAAGTTGATGGCGGAAGGAGTCACCTTCTCGGCGGCGATCACCAGGTCGCCTTCATTCTCCCGGTCCTCGTCATCGACGACCACAATCATCTTTCCACGGCGGATATCGTCGAGGGCTTCTTCTATCGTGTTGAATTTATAGTGCATATCGGTTGTAATTCAGGTAGTTTATCAATCAGAATCCGCTCCCGGCAAGGAATGAACGGTCAGACGATCCGCCTCCGCTGCCGGGCCGGCAAAGTTTTTCGGTATATTTTGCAATAATGTCGCATTCGATGTTCACCGTATCCCCCTGGCGTTTCTCTTCCAGGGTGGTCATGATGAGGGTATGCGGGATGACCGACACGCGGAACGACCGGCTGTCGACCCCGGCCACCGTAAGGCTGATCCCGTTGATGGCCACCGATCCCTTCTCTACGATGTAACGCAGGAGGGGGGTATCGGCGCTGATGGTGAACCAGATCGCGTTGTCGTCCGCCAGCCTGCCGGTGATCCTGCCTGTCCCGTCCACGTGTCCGTTGACCAGATGCCCGCCCATGCGGTCACCCGGGCGCAGGGCGCGCTCAAGATTCACCTTGCTTCCCGGCTTCAGCAGCCCCAGGGTGGTCCGCTTCATCGTTTCAGGCATGACATCGGCGGAGAAATACCCGGCTCCCGTCTCTGTAACGGTCAGACAAACACCATCCGTACAGATGCTGTCGCCGGTCTTCGCATCCGAAAGCACCCGGCCGGCCTTGACCGTCAACCGGGATGACTTCGCTCCCCGCATGACCGACTGAATGGTTCCCGTTTCTTCAATGATTCCTGTGAACATGGTTCAGTGAGTGGTGAGTTGTGCTTCGATCATCAGATCGTTGCCTATCCGTTTAATCTTCATGGGCCCGAGTTCGATCGCTTTTTCCATGGTTTCGATGCCGGGTCCGCCGACCGGGGTCGGTGCGTTTGCACCACCCAGGATCCGGGGGGCGACGAAACTGACCACTTTATCCACGATCCCGGCTTGCAGAGCGGAGAAGGCAAGGGTACTTCCCCCTTCGATCAGGAGGCTGTCGATCCCCATCTGTCCGAGGGCGCCGGCGAGGTAATCCAGGTCGACTTTTCCCTCCGCTTCCGGACATACGATCACCTGGGCCCCCAATCTTTCCAGCTCCTTCCGCCGGGCAGGTTCCGACAGGTTGGTGGTCGCTACCAGCGTGAGCTGGGGATCCGTGGTCAGCACGGCGGCTGTCAGCGGGATACGACAACGGGTATCGACGATCACCTTCAGCGGGTTCTTCCAGTTTCCTTTGAGCCGGATATTCAGCCGGGGATCATCGGTGAGAACGGTATTGATCCCAACCATGATGGCATTCATCCGGCCTCTCATCCGGTGCACGATGCGCCGTGAGCTTTCTCCGGTGATCCAGCGGGAGGCATTGGTAACAGTGGCGATCTTTCCGTCGAGTGTCATCGCCGTTTTCAACACTCCCCAGGGGCGTCCCGTCGTGATAAACTTGATGAAGGCTTCATTCAATGCTCTTGCCTGCTGCTCCAGGATCCCGGTAACCACTTCGATGCCGGCCTCCTGTAGTCGCTTGTGTCCTTGCCCGGCCACCAGGGGGTTGGGGTCTTCCATCGCGGTCACGACGCGGCCGATCCGGTGCCGGAGGATGAGATCAGTGCAAGGCGGCGTCTTCCCCGTATGGGAGCAGGGTTCCAGCGTAATGTAAAGCGTGGCCCCTTCTGCAGAACCTTCATCACAGCCTGCCAGAGCGTTTACCTCTGCATGCGGGCCTCCGAAAAATTCATGGTATCCTTCGCCAATGATGCGCCCCTCCTTCACCACCACAGCCCCCACCATCGGGTTCGGGTTCACCCATCCGGCTCCCCGTTCTGCCAGGGTAAGTGCCCGCTTCATGTATGTGAGATCTTCGGTCAATTCGTTTTTCACTGTTCGAAGTTCAATCTGCTCGTGGCATATAAAAAAAGCCCTGTCACATGATGCAACAGGGCTTGATCCTATTTAATATGATAAACCGTCAGATTAAATACGATTCTTCTCTCATCCAGACTTTAACTGTCGGTGCCGTAGTTTCAACGGCTCGTCTCCTTTTAATCCCTCTCCGCGGAGGGGGTCAGAGGAGTCGCGGACTTTACCGCCGGTCGGGGATTACACCCTG